>NZ_VIKX01000200.1 GCF_009711935.1 Dolichospermum sp. UHCC 0259
AAAGCCCAAAAAAATCGGGGTTAGAGGAAGAAGACCCGTCACAGGAGTCAGAATCCTTGCCTCTTGCCTATCAAATTATTTACTGGAATTTAGATTCCGACTATCTTACTTAATTTCTGCAAAATTGCCCACAAATTTAGATATTATTTGTGATTATTTCTGATTTTATGGGTTTGATGCGTCTCGGAGTACGTAACCGACACCGCGTATAGTTTGAATTAGGCGTTTTTGACCTTCTTCTTCAATTTTGAGTCGGAGGTAACGAATATATACTTCAATAACATTGGACTCACCCATAAAGTCGTAACCCCAAACATTTTCTAAAATCTGTTCACGGGTTAATACTTCACGGGGGTGTTCCATTAAGAACTTTAAGAGTTCAAATTCTTTCATGGTCAAGTCAATGACCTTACTGTTGTAAATAGCCCGACGAGTTCCTATATCCAAAATCAAATCACCAAAGCGTAATTGTTCGGTGGTATCAATATCTGGTTTGAGATAGAGACGAATCAACTTTAAAAAATCCTCCGAACGGTAAGGCTTGAGGATGTAATCATTAGCACCAGCGTCTAAACAAGCTATGCGATCGTCTACTGTGTCTCTGGCCATCAAAACTAGTATAGGAGAACGATTACCAATATTTCTGAGATTTTTACATAAAGATAGTCCTGATTCACCGACGAGCATTCGGTCTACAACAATTAAAGCAGGTTGGCGATGGGTTTGATTGCTGGAAGCACCGCTACAGTATTTTAATCCATTGGCCGCATCATGAGTCACAATGGCATCATAGCCAGCTTCTTGCAAATCACCAGCTAATTGATGAGCTAAAGTTTCATCTGGTTCAATCACCAAAACAAAAACAGCGGGATTATGGGCAGCTATCATAGCAGTTGGGCTAAAAAGAAAACAAATTGGGATTGGTAATTGGAAAAAATCCTCTCCCATGAGTTATAACCTAATTACCGTGTTACTGATATTTCAAACAATATTAACTCAAGTCACTAATTTTCCAGTTGTACTTATATACAAGTTGCTACAACTCAATCAGAACAATAATGATTTTTGCTGAAATGCTATTATACTGGGAATAGTATCAAACTGCACTTTTTTTCCTGTATAAGTTGTAAAACATCAACTTATATCAGCCTTTTCATGGCAGGTTAGGTTAAAGATAGCGTATAACCCAACAAAAGCTAATAAATGTTGGGTTATGACTCCGCCATACTATGGCTAACGTTTCTCCAACCAACCTACGTAATTCTATTTTTTGAGCTTAACCGACAAGTATTAAAATCAAATGGGATTATCCATCTGCACAGATAATCCCATTAAATCTATCAAAAGCTGAAAGCCTAAAACCCTTATTATACCCTACCTGAAACTTTTATTAATTTGCTCTTGATTACTTACCTAAACCATCGTATCTGTTTGGGTCTTTTTTCTCTTTTTTGTCTTTGGGATCTTTCTTAGGCTTTTTAACTTCTTTATTACCTTTTTTTTCCTTAGACATCAGTATTACCCAATTAAGTTTACCCGTCAAAGCTGCCACATTCTGCTATTAGTAAATCAGGGCGTAGCTTACCTGATATCCTTGGAAAACAGCAAGGGAAGCATTGCACATTTACGCTACTAATTACTATGATACACTGTTATTTGATTTTGTTATGAATTTGATTAACTACGATACAAAACTTTAGATACCTTGTCACTATATCTATTTGAGATTTTAACTTAGAGATTCAGTTTTGTTGCCTTAATTCATTATATCAGTATAATCATATTTTATAACTTATTAGGTAATAATTAAATGACTACACCCGTAGATATTCTCATTCTTTCCAATGGACCTGGGGAGGTTACAACTTGGGTATGTCCTGTTGTTAAAGCATTGAGAGAAGAATTAGGACATGATGTTTCTCTAGTGAGAATTTCTGTAATATTGTCACCTTGTCCCCATGCTAGTGGTAAAGAAACTGATATAGCGTTGGGTTATCCAGAGGTTGATAGAGTTCAAGCACCTGAATACTTTTGGCAATTTTTACTATGGGGAAAAACCGCGCAAAATTGGGAATGGAGAAATCAAGGTGTAGTCATATTTTTAGGTGGTGATCAAATTTTTCCGGTGGTTATTGGTAAAAAATTAGGATATAAAACTGTAGTTTATGCGGAATGGGAAGCGCGTTGGCACAATTTTATAGATAAATTTGCCATTATGAAAGCTCAAGTTGCGAAAAATGTTTCTGCTAAATATGCTGATAAATTCACTGTTGTTGGTGATTTGATGTTAGAAGCAGCAAAGAATGAAATAATACCTAAAGTTGAAAATTCTCAATCTAAAGTTGAATTAATTGGAATTTTACCGGGGTCAAAATCTGCAAAGTTAACCCAAGGTGTACCTTTAATGTTAGGCATTGCTGAATATATTTATCGTAAAAACCCGAAAACGAAGTTTTTTATTCCCGTCGCACCAACTTTAGATTTACCAACTTTAGCTAGTTTTGCTAATCCTGAAACTAATTCATTTACAAAAGCATTTGGTTTTCAAGGTGCATCTTTATCAGGTAATTTTCTTGCAACTACTACTGGATTAAGAGTGGAATTAAAACAAGAAAATCCAGTTTATGATTCATTATCCCAATGTTCTATTTGTTTAACTACAGTTGGTGCAAATACCGCAGAATTAGGTGCTTTAGCTGTACCGATGATTGTCCTATTACCAACTCAACAATTAGATGCAATGCGTTCTTGGGATGGTTTACCAGGAATATTGGCAAATTTACCGGGAGTAGGTTCTAGTTTTGCTAAATTAATTAATTGGTGGGTGTTAAGACGTAAGGGCTTATTTGCTTGGCCAAATATTTGGGCGCAAGCAGAAATTGTCCCAGAATTAGTAGGTAAATTGCAACCTGAAGAAGTGGGAGAAATGGTTTTAGATTTGTTAGCAAATCCAGAAAAATTAGAGGCTATGCAGGATAAATTACGCAGTGTTAGAGGTGAAGGTGGGGCTGCGGATAAGTTAGCAATTTTGGTGAAGGAAGAGTTATTCTAGATTTAGATAAAACTGGGATTTTGAAAATATGAAAGTACCTGATAGGATTATTCAACTGGTTGAATATTTTTATCATTTCTCTTCCCTGTTCTCTGTTCCCTGGTAGTTTTTCACTCTCCCCCCACTTTCGAGAGTTTATAGGGTAGGTAGAAGTAGG
>NZ_VIKX01000201.1 GCF_009711935.1 Dolichospermum sp. UHCC 0259
ATCCTTTCATAAAGGGAGCGGTAGAACCATCTTTTCAGCATTTCTGCTAAAGATATCTGGCGTTTTCTAATATAACGACCAACCAATTGTAAAGCCAGAGGTAAGCAACCTAAACGCTGACAAAGTTCCTGTGCTTGTGCTGTTTCTGAAGTTAATTTATCAGCACCAATCAATTCAGATAGTAATGCCAGTGCCTCTAATTCAGAAAGGATTTGCAAAGACAAAGAACCAGATAAATCTAGCTTTAGTCTCGTTGTGATCAAAACCTGAAATTGAGATGGTTGTGGCGGCAAATAAGGCTGAATCGCCGGATAATTCTGGACATCATCAAGAACTACTAAAGTATTACCTTTTTGCCAACGTTGCCAACACCAACTTACCTGTTCTAATAAATCAACATGATCCGGTGGTTGTAAACCTAAACTTGTGCGACAAAATTGAATAATTTGTAAACCAATATTTTGATCTCTAGCTTGCAACCAACAAATACCCCCAGGATAAGTATTTAATTGTAAATGCAAAAAAGAATATTGGGTTGCCAATTCAGTTTTACCAATACCACCCATACCTTCAACAGCAGCAATCACAGCCGAATTATTTGCTTCTAAATGCTGATGAATCAGTACCAGTTCCTTTTCCCGTCCGACAAACTTCTTTGTATTACTACCAGGGATATTGTGAGGAAACCCTGTAGGTGGAGGAATATCACTTAAATTATTGACGGTTTGATAAATTTGAGTAATATTTCCAACTGTGATATTACCCCCAGCTTGGACATTTTCAAAGATTTTCTGGACATTTTGAAAACTGGGATTTATAGTCATAATTTTAAGATTCTTGACTTAAATTACCCACATCAATATTGCCAGCTTTGATATCTGTGAGCATGGTTTGTTCAATTGAACCACCACTCCGGGTAGTTTTTTGGGTGATATCCTGAGCTTTTAAATCTCCAGTTAATTCAATTCCACTCAAAATCACCTGACGGATATTTTCATCTTGTGCTTTTAGTTCTTCAACCAGCAATTTCAGTTGATTGGCAAAAGTTTCATCAGCATTAATGTATGCTTGCAATTCATCTTGTAACTTAGTTTTATTTACTTCATTTGGATCTTTTTCCGCACGAATCAATAAACCTTCCATTCCTTCGGCTTTTAGCTTTTCTCTAGTAGCGCTAACCAACTTTGCAAAAGTATCCGCGACTCCTTTCGCTAAAGCTTTTCCACCTTCTTTGAGTGCTTCGGAAAAGAACAAGGAAACAATTACCGCACCAGTGAGTGGTTCTACCATAAAAATTACACCTTAATTGATTAATACAGCACAAGTATATATCATTCGCAACAGGTCAAGCAACAAACAAGAAATTTCCAGCCTTTGCTTATTTGCATTTCTGCGCGAAATAAAATCTCTACCAATACTTTTCGGTTAAGGCTAAAAAACAGTAACTTCTGGGCGAAAAAAACAGTAAATTCTGGGCGCAGGCCCTGCGCCCCTACGGTGAGGTGATACTATCTTTTTTTGGAATTATGGGGGCGTTGTTGGGGGTGATCTCCATTTTTAGGGACACTAGCAGAATTTAATTGTTTGCGACCATTAGTAATAATTTTTAACATTTCTTGAATATCCTGTTCAATATTAGCCAGAACGTTATCGGCGTATTTATCAGCACCATCTTCAATTTCTTCGGCTTGGGAAATTGCAGTTTGGCGCATTTCTTCTAATTCTTGTTGACAAGCGCGACGTTTACGGTCAATTTCTGCGAGGGTGTCTTGCATCATTGCTTCACAATCCTGCTGGACTTGTCGCCGCAGTTGGTCGGCTTCTCTCTGTGCTTGCCTGACAATATCACTTTCGGATAAAATTTGCGCTCTTTTGGCTTGAGCTACGTCTACTACCTGTTGTCCATATTCTTCTGCTTCTAGAAGAATTTCATTCTTTTGTGCCAAAATATTTAGTGCTTCCTGAAACACTGTTGGTAAAGAAAGACGGACAAAATCCAGTTGTTCGAGTAATTTATCTTCATCTACTAAGGTACGTCCCGTCAGGGGAATCCTCAAACTAGAGAGAACTATTTCCTCTAATTGGTTGAGTTCGTGCTGAATATCTACCCCTGCTGTTGGTTCTGGATTGCCAATGGAGGGGATACCATTCACGTACTCTCGTGGGGGAGGATTGTTGCCGTTGTGGTTGGGTTCGAGGCTAGGGATTTTTGGTTGTAGCATTGGTATATATCTAGGGCAATGTGTGGGGGAACAAGATGATCAACAGAGCCACCAAACCTGGCAATCTCTTTTACCACACTACTACTTAAAAAACTATACTCATTTGATGTTGCCAGAAAAACTGTCTCGATCTGAGTAGACAATGTTTTATTAGTGTGAGCCATTTGTAGCTCTATCTCAAAGTCAGAAACCGCTCTTAACCCCCGTAACAAAACTTGCGCTTGTTGCATTTGGGCATATTTTACGGTCAAACCGTCAAAGCTGTCTACTCCTACATTTGGTAAATGTTTTGTAGATAGACGAATTTGTTCTAATCTTTGCTCTACTGTAAACAATGGCATTTTATTGGGATTGCGGAGGACGGCAACTATGACTCGCTCAAATAAACGGCTACTGCGCTGAATGAGGTCTAAATGTCCCAAGGTGATGGGATCAAAACTACCAGGATAAATAGCAATCACAATGTTATTTTAAGTGATTATATTGACGGATTTTCAAGAGAACTTTATTAAATCTAACATAGGGAGGAGTCAGGAGTCAGGAGTCAGGAGTCAGGAGAGAAGAAGGAGGGAAGGAAGAAGAAGGGAAGGAAGTAGGGGCGCAGTCCCTGCGCCCAAAAGTTAAGAGTTTGTTTTTGTGTGGATTTAGCCGGAAATTTTGGATCTCATGCAAGTGCATACCGCTATAGTGACTAAGGCGTACTATATTATTGTGTTTCATCTCCATAGATTTCAAATTCCTATAGGTAATTTTGTATGGTAGTGGATTTTTCTGTTTTGCCGTTGGGGTTTTTATTTACTTCCCCTGGTCCGATTGTGGTTAAATTGGGACCTATTGTTATTCGTTGGTATGGGTTATTGATTGCTTCGGCTGTGTTAATTGGTGTTAGTCTTTCTCAATACCTAGCCAAGCGTCGTCATGTTAATCCTGATTTAATTAGTGATTTATCAATTTGGTTGGTGATTGGGGCTATTCCTGCGGCTAGGTTGTATTATGTTTTGTTTCAGTGGCCAGAATATTCTCAACACCCAGAACGGATAATTGCCATTTGGCAAGGGGGTATTGCGATTCATGGGGCAATTATTGGTGGTGCGATCGCAGCGTTAATTTTTGCTAAATTGAATAAGGTATCTTTTTGGCAATTGACTGATTTGGTTGCTCCTTCGTTAATATTAGGGCAAGCCATTGGTCGGTGGGGAAATTTTTTCAACTCGGAAGCTTTTGGTGGACCAACTAATTTACCTTGGAAATTATATATTCCCCCAGATCGTCGTCCTTTGGATTTGGTAAATTTTGAATATTTCCATCCCACTTTTCTGTATGAATCGCTGTGGAATTTAATGGTGTTTTCGCTGTTACTAACTTTATTTTTTCGCGCTTTATCTAAAAAACCCCGGTTGAAGGTAGGGACGTTATTTTTAGTTTACTGGGTTGCCTATAGCTTGGGACGGGTTTGGATTGAAGGTTTACGCACAGATAGCTTAATGCTAGGACCTTTACGGATAGCACAGATGGTAAGTTTAGGAGGAATGACTTTAGGATTATTTGGGTTGGCTTGGTTGTATATATTCAAGCGTCCTTTACCTGATGTTGTTGCTTCGCTAAATGGAGAAAAAAATGCCCCAGAGTAATTAATCTCCAGGGCTTAACCAGGGTGCATCTACCATCTATTTCTACTAGGCAAAGTGGCTGAATCCGGATAGTGCTAGGGAAATGCTAAAAGTTTTTTTTGCAAGGTTTTGAAGGGTGGCATGAATGAGTGAATCTACTAGTAATTTGAGTTTTTCTAAGTATCCAAATTCCTTGGAATCTGCGGTTTATATTGTTGGGGCAGGACCAGGAGATCCTGATTTATTAACGGTTAGAGCGCAAAAGTTGTTGAGTGCGGCTGATGTAATTTTATTTGCAGATTCCTTAATTCCCGAACAAATTCTAGATATTTGTCGTGTAGATGCCGAAATTATTAAAACAGCAAATCGGACTTTGGAAGAAATTGTACCACTGATGATTGACGCCGTGCGATCGCATAAATCAGTCGTCAGGCTACATTCTGGTGATCCTAGTCTGTATAGTGCTATTCATGAACAAATGCAGCTATTAGCCGATGCTAATATTCCTTTTGAAGTTATCCCTGGTATCAGTGCCTTTCAAGCTGCCGCAGCTAAATTGAAAATAGAGTTAACTGTCCCTGGTTTAGTCCAAACTATCATCCTCACTCGCATTAGTGGCCGTACCCATGTTCCTGATACTGAAGAGTTAGCAGCTTTAGCAGCCCATCGTGCCAGTTTATGTTTATATTTAAGTGTGAGCCATATCACTGAAGCTCAAGAGAAATTGTTAGAACATTATGATCCAGATACTCCAGTAGCAATTTGCTATCGCTTAGGCTGGCCAGATGAAAAAATCCGGGTTGTAAATTTAACACAAATGGCAGATTGTACCCATGAAGAAAAATTACGGCGAACTACACTTTATGTGATTAGTCCAGCACTACTACCAGTAAGTGGGCGCTCCCGCTTGTATCACCCCGAACATAATCATTTATTCCGTTCATCTCATAATCTTGGCTAGTACAAAACGGCGTAAATAAACCAACCATTCTAAATCCTCCAAAAGCCTATACTGTCTTCATTTTGACTTTTGACTTTTGACTTCCGCCTTGCGGTACTAGTAGTTCGTCAAATAAATTTTGATGGGTAATGGAAAAAAACTTCTGTTCTTCCCTCCCCCACCTGGCTTCACTGAAGATGAAATATCGCTGAAAAAAACAAGATGAACAAAAGTAATATTGGTACAGTTACTATTCCTGGGTATACAATTACTGAACTTATTTATGCTAGTAAAAAAACTACAGTTTATCGTGGTCAACAACAAACAACACAGATTTCAGTTATTATCAAGATTCTCAACGCAGAATATCCCGGGTTGCAGGATTTAATAGCATTTAAAAATCAATTTGCTATTAGTCAACAAATAGATCACCCAAATATTATTAAATCTTATGCCCTAGAAAAATATGGTAATAGTTATGCCCTAATTTTGGAAGATTTTAGTGGTATATCTTTAAGTGAATATACCAACTTACAAAAATTAGATATTAACTCTTTTCTGCCTATTGCCATTGCAATTACTAAAGCATTAGAGTTTTTGTATGCCAGGAGAATTATTCATAAAGATATTAAGCCAAGAAATATTCTCATTAATCCCGAAACTCAGAAAATCAAGCTGATAGATTTTAGTATTTCCTCCCTATTACCAAAAGAAACAGCGGGCATCAAAAGCCCGAATGTATTAGCAGGGACACTTACCTATATGTCTCCAGAACAAACGGGAAGAATGAATAGAGGCATAGATTACCGCACTGATTTTTATTCTTTAGGAGTAACTTTTTATGAATTACTCACAGGACAATTACCTTTTTATAGTCAAAATCATTTAGAATTAGTATATTGCCATATTGCCAAAGAGCCTATTTATCCTAGAGAAATTAATCCACAAATCCCTCAAGTTCTTGCAGATATCATTATTAAGTTAATGGCAAAAAACCCCGATGATAGATATCAAACAGCTAGAGGAATTAGATATGATCTAGAAATATGTCAAAAAATGTTATTAACTGAAGATGAGATTAATAACTTTGAATTAGCAAAAAGAGATATCAGTGATAGGTTTCTAATTCATGACAAACTATATGGTAGAGAACAGGAAATTATTGCTTTATTAAATGCCTTTGAAAGTATCAGTGCTGGTAATAAAGAATTAATGTTAGTCGCAGGATTTTCTGGGATTGGTAAAACTGCTGTAGTTAATGAAGTTCATAAACCAATTGTTCGGCAAAAAGGTTATTTTATCTCTGGTAAATATGATCAGTTTCAGAAAAATATTCCCTTTTCTGCCTTAGTGCAAGCATTACGCAGTCTCATGAGACAACTGCTAACTGAAAATATAGTGCAGTTACAAGAGTGGAAAACCCAGATTTTATCAGCTTTAGGAGAACAGGGACAGGTAATTATTGATGTTATTCCTGAACTACAACATATTATTGGACAGCAACCACCCGTTACCGAACTCACAGGTAATGCTTCAGAAAATCGCTTTAACTTATTATTTAGTAAATTTATTCAAGTATTAGCCACTAGCAAACATCCATTAGTCATTTTCTTAGATGATTTACAATGGGCTGATATAGCTTCCTTAAAATTAATAAAATTATTAATGTGTGCAAAATATACCAAATACTTATTATTAATTGGTGCATATCGAGATAATGAAATTAACCCAGGACATCCTTTAATTATGACATTAGATGATATTCGTCAAGAAAATATCACAATTAATCAAATTATTTTACAAGCTTTAGATAAATCTCATATTAGACTATTAGTCACAGATACTCTATGTTGTCCAGAATCAGATAGTCAAGACCTCACAGAACTACTTTTAAGAACTACTCAAGGTAATCCATTTTTTGCCAATCAGTTACTTAAATCATTACATGAAGATGGATTAATTACGTTTAATTTTAGCCTTGGTTATTGGCAGTGTGATATCAATGCAGCTAAAGCTTTATATCATCACCATGATATTGTTAATTTTCTGAAAACACAATTACAAAAATTACCTAGAAATACTCAAGATATTTTAAAAATAGCTGCTTGTATTGGCAACCAATTTGATTTGGCTACCCTATCTATCGTTTGTGAAAAATCCCAAATCCAAGTAGCGGCAGAATTATGGAATGCTTTACAAGAAGAACTGATTATCCCCCAAAATGAAGCTTATAAATTTTTTACGGACGAACAATCAGCATTTGATCTTTTTAACTTAAATTTCACAGTTAATAACACTGAATTAATTTTTGTTAAATATAAATTTCTCCATGACCGAGTTCAACAAGCAACTTATGCCTTAATTTCTGATGTTGATAAATCAGCAACACACTTAAAAATTGGTCAATTACTGTTAAAAAATACCAATACAGTGGAACTAGAAGAGAAAATATTTGAGATAGTTAATCAGTTAAATATTGGGATGGAATTAATTACTAATCAGTCAGAAAGATATGAATTAGCTAAGTTAAACTTAATTGCTGGTTGTAAAGCCAAATCTTCTACTGCTTATGAAGCTGCTGTCAGATATTTAAATGTAGGCTTGCAACTTTTAGCCGTAAATAGTTGGGAATATGATTATGAATTGACTTTAAATCTCTATGTAGAGTCTGTAGAAGCAGAATACTTAAATATTAATCCTGAACAAGCAATAACCTATATAGAAATAGTTAGAAAAAATGCAACTAGTGTATTAGACCAAGTAAAGGTATATAAAAAACAAATGCTCATGTATGACATGGAATCAAGCATTTATACAGGTCTACAATTATTAGAGATGTTAGGAGTTACCTTAGAACAAGTACCTCCAGAAAATGTCAATATTGAGGATTTAATAAGTTTACCAAAAATGATAGATCCTTATGCACTAGCAGCTATGGGGATATTAGTCAGTCTCAGTCTTGTGGCTTATATATCAAATCCATCATTGGTATTGCCGATTATATTTACAATGATATATCTATCTAGTAACTATGGAAATTCTGCGGAATCTGCCTATGGATATATTGTTTATGGTTTTATCCTTTGTGATACTTTTGCGGATATTGATACTGGATATAGATATGGAAAACTAGCCTTTAATTTATCAGATCAATTTGATTCTAAAGTAATCAGATTTAGAGTTGTCATGTTGTGGTATTGCGAGATAGTGTATTGGAAACAGCATTTTCGAGAATCAATCGCTCCCTTACAAGACATTGCTCACTATGGTTGGGAAATTGGTGAAACAGACTTTCTGGGATCTTGTTGTACCGGACATATTTTTATGTTATTGTTTGCCGGTGAAAATTTAGTAGATGTATATGAATATCTAGAATATTATCTGGCTTTAATATCTCATCGAAAACTGGATTGGCATACTCAAAATCTAAAAATTTGGCAACAGATCATTTTTAATCTTATAAATACAGGTACAGACATAAACTATGTTGAATGTCAATTTAATGGTGATTTTCTGACCGAGGAATTATTTTTGTTTTTTGTCAATAGTAAAAATCATAACTCTCTGTTTGGATTTTATCTTACGAAAACAATTCAATTTTATTTATTTGACCAACATAAGAATGCTGTTGATAGTGCCATTTTAGCGAAACAATCTATATCAGCAGTCATTGGACAAGTTATTGGCAGTGAACATAATTTTTACTATTCTTTGGCTCTTTTAGCTGAATATCCCTATTTGCTGGAACATGAGCAGGTAGAATCCATGCAAGAAATTATATCTAATCAGCAAAATATGAAAAATTGGGCTATTCATGGCCCCATGAATTATCAACATAAATATCAATTAATTGAAGCAGAAAAAGCGAGAGTGTTAGGAAATAATTGGCAAGCAATGGAGCTTTATGATCAAGCAATTGCTGGAGCTAAAGAAAATAAATATCTTCACGAAGAAGCACTAGCTAATGAACTAGCAGCTAAATTTTATTTGAGCTTTGATAAAGAAAAAATTGCCAAAACTTATTTAATAGATGCTTATTATTGTTATGCTAACTGGGGAGCTAAGGCTAAAATCCAGCATTTAGAAAAAACCTATCCTCATTTACTGGAAACTATTATTAATCAAACCAGAACTAAATTAACAGAAGGTGAGGTAAGTACACTAATTAGTAAACACAGTTTGACTGGTGTTTCTGCATTATTAGATTTAGAAACTGTTACTAAAGCATCTTTAGCGATTTCTTCAGAAATTCAGATTGACAGGTTATTGCATACTCTCATGGAGGTGATATCAGAGAATGTTGCCGCAAATAAATCTGCGTTGCTTTTGCAAAAAGAGGGAAATTTAATATTAGTAGCTCAATGTATAAATGAGTATGAATGTACTTTGTATACTACACAAAGTAATGGAAATCAAGATTTGCCATTAAGTATTATTAACTATGTAGCTAATATGCAAGAATACTTGCTTGTTAGTGATGCTACAACTACTAAGGATTTTGCTCATGATTTATATATTATTCAGCATCAACCTAAGTCTATATTATGTACTCCTATTATGAATAAAGGACAATTAATTGGTATTCTCTATTTAGAAAATAATCTGACTGTAAATGCTTTTACGAGTGATAGGTTAAGAATACTAAATCTCCTATCTTCTCAGGCTGCTATTTCTCTAGAAAATGCCCAACTCTATAGTGATTTAGAAGAAAAAGTCACTCAAAGGACTCAGGAACTCAATGAAAAAAATCTGCACTTAGAACAAACATTGAATGAATTAAAAGCCACACAATCACAATTAATTCAAACGGAAAAAATGTCCAGTTTAGGACAAATGGTTGCGGGTATTGCCCATGAAATTAATAACCCTGTCAATTTTATTTATGCAAATATTGAACACGCTAGTAATTATATTGAATTTATTATCAATTTACTGAATTTATATCAAAAAGAATATCCTCATCCCTCAGATACTATTGAAAAACATAAACAAGACAATGATTTTGATTTTGTTATTCAAGATTTACCTAGAATTCTTGATTCAATGATGCTAGGTTCAGAACGTATCCGCAAAATTGTTTTAGGCTTACGTAATTTTTCTCGTCTGGACGAATCTGCTACAAAACCTGTAGATATTCATGAAGGAATTGATAGTACATTAATGATTCTCCAACCGAGATTCCAAGAAAAATTAGGTTATTCTAGCAATGTAATAATTAAAAAATATGCTGATATTCCCTTAGTCCAATGCTATGCTTCCCAACTGAATCAAGTATTTATGAATATCATTAGTAATGCTATTGATGTTTTGAAACAGCGACAAGAAAATTTATCTACTACCGAACTAAAAAATAATCCTAGTCAGATAATTATTCGCACTAAAATTATTAATAATAATTGGGTACAAGTTTCTATTAAAGATAATGGTATGGGAATAAATCCTGAAGTTAAACAACGCATATTTGATCCGTTTTTCACAACCAAACCAGTGGGAGAAGGTACAGGTTTAGGATTATCAATCAGTTATCAAATAGTGGTAGAAAAGCATGGTGGTAAATTAGATTGTATCTCTGCACCCGGAAAAGGAACAGAGTTTATCATTGAAATTCCGATTAAACTTCACCAGCAATAAAACTCCTACTCTCCGCGACTCTGCGCCTCTGCGTGCAAAAAATATATTTAACTTTGCATAACTGCATCCAATAGTAACCCAGCCCCAAACCGAATAGGATCTGTACAAGGTAACTTAGTTTCTGCTATGATTTGAGCGATCGCATTTTTTGCCTCTACTTCCCCCAAATTCCGCGTATTCAAAGCAATTCCCACCACCGGAACAGGACGAAAAGCCCCCGCACCACTGGCAACAATTTCATACATCCGAATCACCTCCGATAATACTGGAATCGGTATATGAGGATTATTACGGTTATGGGTTTGTCCTGCTTGATGCACCAATATTAAATGTGTAGGCTGAGAACCCCGAATTAACGGTAAAGTTGCCGTTGAACCAGGGTGTAAAAGAGAACCCTGCCCTTCAATTTGCAAAATGTCGTAATGTTGACCAAAACGCATTACTAACTGTTCCACCGCACCAGCAGCAAAATCCACCCGCACCGCGTCTAAAGCCACTCCTTCCCCTTCCAGCATTAACCCAGTTTGACCGGTAGCCAAAAACTTAGAACGGATACCCCGCAACTTAGCCACCCGGTGTAATTCCAGACTTGTGGACATTTTGCCAATAGCCATATCCGTTCCCACCGTCAACACCCGCCGACAGGGCAAATTTTGCGCCGCTGCTGATGCTACATCTAAATTAGCCGGTTCTTTGCGGACATCCCAAATTAATTGTCCTGGTTTGAGGAGGGCAGTTAATTCCGGTATATTTGCCATTGGTGTATGTAATCCATTTACCAACGACATTCCGTCTTTGAGGGCATCTTTGATATCCACCCAATAATCATCAGGAACAGCACCACCTTTAGGCGCAATCCCAATTACGAGAACTTCCGGTTTATACTGTAAAGCTGCCGTTAAAGATGCCACAATTGGCACATCTCTCTGAATACCAGTTAACTCGACTAAAGATTTACCGACAGTTTCTCTATCAATCACCGCCACAATGGGGGACTCGCTGTAACGTAAAATTGATAACCCCGTTTTTCCCTGAACTCCAGTAATTCCCTCATGGAGAAGAATTGCTATTTTTTGATTAAGCGACAGACGCACAATGTTTCACTCCCAAACCAGGTAAATTATTCGGTAAAACTCGCCCATTTTCCACCACTGCACCAATAAAAGGATCATCAATTAAATTTAAATGACTATCTAAATCCAAATAATCAGCCAGTGGTGCAAGTTGTAAAGCGGCGGTATTAGCAAGACAACTATCAGAATAACAGCCAAACATGACTTGTAAATTGTGGGCTTTGGCTGTATTCACCATTCGCATAGCTTCGGAGATTCCCCCAGATTTCATTAATTTGATATTAATACCATCCACATAATTAGCTAATTGGGGAATATCCGCACTGGTAAAGCAACTTTCATCTACAAAAATTGGTAACGGCGAATGTTTTTTCAATTCGGCTAAATTTGCTTCTTCACCTCGTGCTAAAGGCTGTTCTACATACTTTATTCCCAAGTCAGCTAACCAATTACACATATTTATGGCATCTGTTAAACTCCAGCCGCCATTAGCATCAACAAACACATCTTTTTCGGCTGCTTCTTCCCGTACCGCTAACAACATTTTTTGATCTGCTTCTATTCCCTCGGTTGAACCTAATTTGACTTTTAATAATTGCACGTCCATAAATTGTAACCAGTCTCGCGTCCTTGCCCTTGCACCTGCTGGGGAATTAATGCCAATTGTTACCGATGTTGGTGCGATCGCATTTTTATCCAGTCCCCAAAGTTGCCACAATGGCAAATTCACGCGCTTACCCAACCAATCATGTAATGCCATATCCACAGCCGCTTTGACTGCGGAAGGAATTTGCATTTGTTCTAATAGTGCCTCAATTTCCTGCCGTTGCCAAGGGCTATATTTTTGCAAAGCAGGTATGATTTGCTGCAAACTTTCCTGGATTTTCTCGGTAGATTGCCTATGATTGCCCACACCAAAAGGTGATGCTTCTCCCCAACCTGTAATTCCTTCTGCGGTAATTTGTAACCAGATATTTGTTGTTTGTGCTGTTGTGCCGCGACTAATTGTGAGGGGAAATCGTTTGTTGACGGTAAAGGTTTGAAAATTGATTTGCATATAGGAGTTAAAGGTTTTTTGGTGTCTGGGTTTAATGATAACTTTATCATTCAGGTATAACTATACTAATCCGATTTGATTAATGAAAATAGAAAAGGTGGATATCCCAGATTTATTCAAGAATCTGTAAAACATGAAATGGTTGATTGTTGGTTTCCCATTTGCGAATTTCTAAATAAAGCTGAGTTTGATGGAAGTAATTTTCTTCATAGGCAAGTAGTAAAATATTTTCAAGAGTGTTCTTACTATCATCACTATTGGGTTTAACATCAATGGCTGGGTTAGAACCAATAGCCTTCCGTAAAGCAATTGATAAAATTTCCACTAAATCATGACCACAGCACACTTGCCAAGGATTATGGCTGCTGTTTTTCTTATTTGTTAGTCGTTTTTGTATATCTTCATTCTCCAATGAGTAGGCTTTGGATTTATTCTTTACTTCTTTAATCAGTTCAATTTCACTAATTTGAATAGTTTGGTTATCAACGAACTTTTTGAATTCAATACCCTCAAATTTCAGATTTAATCCATCAGATTGAGATACCCAGCGTAAATAGCCAACTGACTTACTACATTCAACCAATGTGGTTCTTAAATCTCGACCAAATTTGATAATTTTCTCCTCTGAACCAAACATCACAATTACTTTATCAAAAGCGGGAGACTTGATTAACATGGTTTCGATGTCGTGAGTATCCGTGCGGAGTAAATTGGGACTTGTAACAGTTGTATTTTGCAGGTGGTCAAAATCTGCATCAACAATTGCTAGAACTCCCTGAAAATTTGATTTTTCTAAAATTTTTAAAATGTCAATAGCACGCTGTTTAGCCTCAGTAATGACTAATTCACAACCTAATTTATCAACAAATCGCTCATAGAAAGTTTTATCAGAACTTCCTTCAACTAATAAGAATGTTCCTGAATAAGTGCTACGTCGTAATCTTATTTGGTTAGCAACACGGTCAACGGTTAAAAATTCTCTCATTTTACCAGACCTTTCAATTCAACCGTTAAATCCCAACGATCTTGTATAATATCTGGTGAATGAGTAGCTATGAGAATATCTAAATCAGCCAACTTTGTAATCTCTTGCAAATCCTTTAAAAACTGCACTTGCCAACCTACATGAAGAGATAATTCAGGTTCATCAATCAAAACTAAGGAATTAGGTTCAACTTTGAATAGTAGTTCATATAAAAGCACTAATTCATGTTGTTCACCCGATGATAAATCAGTTGGTGATAGAGTTTTTGAATCAGATAAAGAAGAATTATAAAGTGTTGTAAAAATGAATCCTTTTTCTTTGCTAAAATTTATCTCTTTATAGGAAAATTTATTATTAATAATCTTCTTCAATAAATTAATTTTAGTCGCTATTTCAGTAAAAACATTGAGTTTTTTTTCTACGTCTTCAACATATACTGATAAAGCATTTTTGGTACTTTCATCTATGTCTTGTGGTTGAATTTGAAACTCTGAATTTTCATCTTGATCTAAAAGACCTACTTCTATCAGACGAGAACGAGTTTCTTCAAGTTCATTGAGTTGATTACGCAATTTTTCATCTGTTATATCTGATGATAACTGTTGTTTTACTACCCTCATAGGAAAACTTCTATCAAGAGATTGAGATATTGTTCCATATTCCTTAAACTTATCTTGCATTAGGGTGGCAAGTTCATAAGAATATTCAGATACAGTTGATAACGTTGGAAATCTTTTTTTATCTGATTTGGAATAAACAGTAAGAGGTAATTTTAACAAACGTTGGGATTGTATTAAGCGAATATGGATATTTTTCTTTAATTTTCCTAGCCAATCAGGTTCTTCTCGTGATATCAACTTTAAGGGTAATGAATAACTAAACAACCTGAAGTACGACTTTTCTATGTCAACTAAACTTGGATCATAAAAATTGAAAACAATATTACTATTTACTTTGTCATAATCATCATAATTTTTTATGATCTCAACATTACTACCGTTATCAAATTCAACGCAAAATTTACTAAAGGGAATAGTTCGCAACTCTGCGTATCGAGAGTTAAAAAATCCATTCAAAATTCTCAACATTGCTGTTTTTCCAAAACCATTAGGTCCATGAATGACAGTGATTCTATCATCCATATTCAATGGAATTACATGATCAAAAATTCCAAATAAGCCGCTAACGGAAATTTGCTTAATTCGCATAATAATTAACTCCCATAACAATACTAACTTTATAAGACATAAATAACTTCTATTTGATGATTAATAATTAACTATCATATCATAGCAATTTTCCCATAAAAACAAGGTATATAGCGGTAATCACGCTTGGTGCAATATAATTGAGGGCGCAGGCCCTGCGCCCCTACAGAGTTGACAATTTGGTGACTGTATCTCATTCAATTGCATACCGCTATAAACATCTAAAAACCCGATCAAGGTTGACCGGGTTCTAGTGAATTTGCAGGTTTCAAATGATTAAAGTAAGTAAGTGAATTTAAGTTACTAAGGGTGGACTTTCTAAAACGCAATGTACAGCATCTCTACGTCTTTCCGCTCTGGGATTTGGCTTCGCCATCTCATCTAGAGTTTGGCTAGTTGCCACTTCATCATCAATAATGCTGTAATTGTTGGGCTGATGATAGGGGACACGCTGATCATTGACCCTTTCTTTTAGTTGGTTTTTATTTGCTTGGTGTCCTATGTTTTGAATATATCATTTGATTTTTGAGATAGGACTTATTCTTTACATTTATTAACAAATTGGTGATGAATAATCTGAAGGTGCTTATTTCCGATGATTGCTTTTTTGCCAACTTTGACTATTAGGCTGTTTGCTAAATTTAGCTTGAGGAAAAAGTCGCTGTTCTATTTGTTCATAACTGCCTTCAAAGTCGCATTTACCGAAATGGGGACATTGACGACAATAAATGCCTTTGCTGTACCGTTCTAGATTCTCACGGTTGAAAAAATAGGGTTTATGACTAAATGTACTTGCTACCCATTGCCATGACATATTGTTACTCGCTGGATCACCGTCGAGTAAATGTTGGAGAAACCATTGTGCGCCGGCTTGCCATTGAATATGTCGCCAATGGATGATATAAGCTGCTAACCACATTCTTATATGGTTGTGCAGGTAGCCTGTTTTTCGTAGTTCCTGACTAAAACTGTCAATGCAAACTAGTCCTGTCGTTCCGGTTGTGATATCTTCGGGTAGTTGGGCTGCGTAGTCTGTTGATTGATAACCGGTTTTGGATTCTTCTTGATTTTGCCAAATCTCGTTTCCTAGTTTGACATATAATCTTTGCCAATAATCGCGCCAGCCTAGTTCGTTAATTAGTTTATTAGCATCGTCTGGATTGTCAATTCGGTTCAGTATATATTCTCGAATTTCGCGCAAACTCAAGACTCCATGACGAAGGTATGGTGATAATTTGGTAATGTCACCGGTTAAGAAGTTGCGGGTTTTTGCGTAAGCTATGGGGTTAATTTTTTGGAGTGTTTGTTGTGCTGCTTTCCTTCCTCCGGGAATATCGCTAATGTGATCATCTTGTGCTGCGGCTTGGGGGAACTGTTCCTTGAGATATGCGACTAATTCGGCTCGATTTTGGAAATCACGTAACATAAAATTTGTATATGTCAATTTAAGATTTTAAGAATAATTAAACGCAGATGAACGCAAATAAACGCAGATGAATATGGATGAGTCAATGTATTTTGTGATTCTGTGGAGATTCCCGTAAAATTGGTATTAGTAGTCTACAATCAGATGTGGTTTTATACCTTAAATAACTGGTCTATATCCTAACTCATTTTACCTATTATGACAAAACAGCCATCTTTAAGTGAACAACAAGGTTATTATCGCTATAATCCCAGCGGTTTGGAGCAAAGGGGGGCTGCACGTTTATTCCCGTTTACGGGGGAAGATGGGTCAATACGCTATATTTTGACTAAATTATCTCAGAATTTGGTAAAAGAAGGAAAATTATCTGCTCCTTGGAGTTTGTTGTTAACGGAGTTAGAAAAGAAGGTTTGTAGGTTAGAGGAAGATTGGTTAAATATTGCTACTTTGTTGGCAGATTGTGAGGTGTTTCAGTCGGGATGGTTTAATTTTGATTTACCTCCTCATGAACAGTTTAATAGTGGTTATCTTCAAGAAAGAAAGAAGTTACTCAAAAGGTTTTGTGCGGCAAAAATAGCAATTTCTAAGTTGGATAAGAATCTGTCTGTGAGTAAACAAAATCAAGAGCAAAGAAAGTTATTTTTTGCGGCTTTTACTCAAGTTGATGGGACTAATCCGCCAATCATGAGTGTAATTCATGAACGAGATGGTGGGTTAAGTGATCATGAATTTGCTCGTCAAAGATTAGCTGGGGCTAACCCGATGGTAATCAGACGAATACAAGGAAATGATCAAGGTTTGATTCAATCTTTGGCAACTCAAGTTTATAAGTTAGCAAATAATGGGAATATAGATTTAATTAAGGCTGCTGGGGAAAATCGGTTATTTGTTGCTGATTATCCATTGCTGAAGGATTTACAAGTTACTGATTTACAGTTGGGAAAATATGTTGGTAGTCCAACAGCTTTATTTTATCGTACTGATCAGGGGTTAGAATGTGTATTAATTGAGGTGGAAAAGGGTAGGGTTGTGACTCCAGCAATTAGCGGGGGTGAGGCTGATGATTGGCTGCGGGCAAAGTTATATGTGCAAACGGCTGATGCTACTCATCATCAATTAATTGCTCATGGAACTTATACTCATTTAGCAATGGAGGCTTTGGCTATTGCTACTCCGAGACAGTTACCATATAATCATCCAGTTTATCAATTACTTTCTCCCCATTTTCAGTTTTTAATTGCGATTAATCACCGGGAAAATAGTATTTTATCAGCAGTTGATAATTTGATAGCTCCAACTTTACAAACTGCTAAAAGGTTGATGAGTAAGGCTTATCGGGAAAAGTCTTTTTGGTATTATTCGCTGTTGAATGATATTGATTTACGGGGAATTGAATCTAAGTTTTTGCCAGATTTTCCTTATCGTGACGATAGTTTGTTATTATGGGAGGCGATCGCTAAATATGTGACTCGCTTTTTACAACTTTATTATCCAGATGACAAAGCGGTACAACAAGATCCTTTTTTACAAGCTTGGGCTGAAGAGTTAGCTGCACCTTTAAATACTCGCCCCAAATCGGATTTTCCCCAAGTACCTGCATGGCTACCTCAAGAATTGGTTGCAGAATCGGGAATTGTTCCTCAAGAATTACCTACTTATCCGCGTATTCCTGGATTTACAAAAATTGGGAGTTTGCAACAATTAATAGATATTGCCTCTATTACGATTTTTACCTGTGGTCCCCAACACGCAGCTTTGAATTTCAGTCAGTTTGATTATTTTAGCTATGTTCCCAATGCGCCTTTTGCTAATTACAGTCGCCCAGACACACTGGTAAGTTTAGAGGAATTTTTACCACCGAAGGATAAAGATTTACTGCAAATGCAATTAACTTCCGCTTTGAGTGGGATTCATTGGGGAAGATTAGGAAGTTCTGATTTAATTCAATTTTCCCAAAAGAACAATATCCAAATTCTCGCTCAATTCCAAAATGATTTATCATTAATTGAAAGTACAATTAAGGGACGTAATCAACAACGCTTTACAGATAGTGGTGTCGAATATCCCTATCTTTTACCTTCTCGCATTCCCAACAGTATCAATATTTAAGGAGTCAGGAGTCAGGAGTCAGGAGTCAGAAGAAAGAAGAAAGAAGAGGTAATAAATAATTATAGAGACGTTGTATGGAACGTCTCTATTTGTTTATCTTGAAGATACATTAAAGGAGTTTAAAAATCCTTCTATACTCTTAGTTAAAAACTTCTGTCTTTTTTTGTTGGTTTCCGCACTTACTTGATATAACCGGGTTTTCACTAAATATATTCTTCCTTTGACAATGCTTCCTCCCGGTTTACTATAGCTAATTTCCCTGCCAAAATAACGACCTAATCTAATTTTTCGTTCACTAATTAAAGTTCCTTTGGCTTTTTTAATCACATTATTACGTCCATTATCTAAAGCCTTTTCAACAAGCTTTTTGCGATTTAATAATTCAATATATTCAGGTGAATAATCAACATAACCAACGGCATAATTAATTTCCTCTTGTTTGCGTTCAATGCTAAACAAATTTAATTTAATTTTCCCTGATTTTGTATTTACTGTTTGTTTAGTCTCTCTGGGATTTCCTGGCATTAAAATCCGAAAACTACCGTCAGCAGGAGAAAATAACTTCCAGATAGATTTCGCT
Organism: Dolichospermum sp. UHCC 0259; assembly: GCF_009711935.1. Classification (GTDB taxonomy): domain Bacteria; phylum Cyanobacteriota; class Cyanobacteriia; order Cyanobacteriales; family Nostocaceae; genus Dolichospermum. Next base: position 18,842 of record NZ_VIKX01000201.1, read on the forward strand.
ACTTTTACCTGTTTGTTAGCGGCTATCGTCGGAGTAATTGTATATCCGCCACATAAAACCACTAGCGCAAGAGAATAATTGAGAAATCTCATTTTCATGGTTATTGAATTTAATGTTATGAAGTTTTATATAATAAAGCAATTAAAGCAAACCCCCTGTGGTTGCCCTAAATACGGGGGTAGGCACGGGGGCGCTACCCCTACATTAAATCTCAATCTTTTATATAATTTATTTTGCTTGTCTACTTATTCAAAATTACAAAGTATTACAAAATGTCTTCAGAATTTCCAATTGGTAGTAAAGTTCGTGTGGTATCATTGCCACCATATCTGAAAACGGCTGAACCAATGCCGATGTTACGTCCCCCTGAAGTAATTCATATTGGCGAAGAAGGTATAGTTCTTGACCGTCGCCCTGGTGGTTATTGGGGTGTGCGCTTTACTAGAGGTGCTTTTCTCATAGATAGCCAATACATTGAAAGTATCGAAAACCTATCTGAACCACAATCAGATTAAACGAACAACAAGAATGTAAACTTATATTAAGTTATTCTTCTGGTTGAGAAAATGGTTTCCCGTCGCACTTTTATTAGCATTTTATTTGCTTCTTGTTTGGCTGTTATTAGTTGGTTCAATTTTACCCCCCCTGCTGAAGCTTTAGGTGGTAAATTACCCACAATTAATCAACCTGCACCTGAATTTACTTTACCAACTAATACAGGCAATGGTAAAGTCTCTCTAGCTGATTTTCGGGGTAAGTGGGTAGTTCTTTATTTCTACCCCAAAGATTTTACTTCTGGTTGTACTATTGAAGCACGACGTTTTCAGCAAGATTTACCTAAATATATTCAGAAAAATACTGAGATTATTGGTATCAGTGCTGATGATGTTGATTCTCATGCAGAATTTTGTGACTCGGAGGGGTTAAAATTTCCTTTGTTAGCTGATATTAAGGGTGAAGTTAGTAAGGCTTATGGTTCTTGGATAGGTGTTGTCTCTATGCGCCATAGTTTTATTATTGATCCTCAAGGAATATTACGAGCAACTTTTGTGAAGGTTAATCCTAGTATTCACAGTATGCAAGTTTTGGAAAGGTTGAACAAATTACAATCTTCTGTTTCTTAAAAAGACGGGGATTAGAAAGACGGCGATTATAAATCGCGGCTACACAAACGAAGTCCACCTGCGTGGACTAATAAAAGATGTTTCTAACCTGCGAAGGCAGGTTTTGTCTGTGTAGCTGTGATTTCCAATCGCCAGGTATAATTTCATTGGAGCGGTAATTTTTTGATATGAATCATGATCCTTATATTGTGAAACCAGGTGATCAAATTTCTTTGGTTAAGGACTATAATCCAGGTTATAAATGTGAATTTCACCAAAAAAGTGATGCGGTAAAAAGATTAAGGACAGGTATTTTACAATTAGCTAAATATCAAGATATTCTCTATGCTCAAAATAATTATTCTTTGTTAATTATTTTTCAGGCAATGGACGCTGCTGGTAAAGATAGTACCATTAAGCACGTTATGTCGGGGGTGAATCCTCAAGGGTGTCAGGTATTTAGTTTTAAATCGCCTAGTGAGGAAGAATTAGATCATGATTATTTATGGCGCTCGATGAAATCTCTACCAGAAAGGGGAAGAATTGGCATTTTTAATCGTTCATATTATGAAGAAATGCTGATAGTTCGGGTACATCCAGAAATTCTCAAAAAACAACAATTGCCCCATTTTCCTCAAAATAATCAGATATGGCAACAGCGATTTGAGGAAATTAATAATTTTGAAAAATATTTGGTGAATAATGGGGTGATTGTGCTAAAGTTTTTTCTCAATGTTTCTAAGGCTGTGCAGAAAAGACGCTTTTTAGAAAGAATTGAATCACCGGAAAAAAATTGGAAACTTTCTGTTAGTGATGTTCAAGAGAGGGGTTTTTGGAATGATTATATGGATGCCTATGAGCAAGTTTTTAACCATACAAGTACAGAATTTGCTCCTTGGTATATTGTTCCTGCTAACCGCAAATGGTTTACTAGATTGGTAGTTGCGGATATTATTTGCAAAAAATTACAGGAATTAAATTTACAGTATCCTCAAATTAGTGAGGAAAATAAACAGCACTTGTTAGCAGCGAAGAAAATTTTAGAAGCAGAAAAATAGTTTTGTTATTTTTGCGGGTTTTACTCTTGACTCTCTCGAGGGCGCAGGCCCTGCGCCCCTACTTTTTCCTCTATATGTCTGTAGATGTAGGGAATGAGTTGAGAATTTCGATATCTTAGAGTTGGGAAAGAGGATAATTTACAGGATAAATATGCCAAATCTTCCTAACTTTGATATTGTGGCTTTAGCGGCTTCTGCTGGCGGATTAACGGCATTAATTGAGGTGCTGGCAGATTTACCCGCAGATTTTCGAGCAGCAATTGTTGTGGTTCAACATTTAGATCCTCGTCATCCATCCCTCATGGCAGAAATTCTCAGTCGTCGGACTCCACTGCAAGTAGTCCAGGCAAAAGCAGGAGATGAACTTACTCCAGGGACTGTTTATATTGCTCCTCCGAATAACCACTTGTTGGTGAATAGTGATGGTACAGCTTCGTTATCTCAGTCGGAAATGGTGCATTTTCTCCGTCCTTCGGCGGATTTGTTGTTTGAGTCGGTGGCAGCAAGTTATAAAGAAAGAGCGATCGCTGTTGTCCTCACAGGAACTGGTAGTGATGGGGCAATGGGAGTGGACGCAATCAAAAAAATGGGTGGGACGGTAATTGTCCAGGATGACAAAAGTGCTGAATTTCCGGGAATGCCATCTTCAGCAATTAAGACAGGGAATGTAGATTTCATTCTCCCTTTGGCAGAAATTTCTTCAGCTTTGATAACTTTAGTTATGTCTCATGCTAGTTTGCCATAATATGTCACCAATTTAGGCTATTATAAAAAACTGATTGTGTATAAACAATAGTTTTGCAAATTTAATATTCTTAATACATACTTAAGTATATACGTAAGCAAGATGATTGAGTTTATCATCATCTACAATGTGCATCTATTTCTAGTGAAACCCTAATTGATTCTATGAATGCTCCACACAAAGACCTTGATTTTGAAAATCTCCTCCAATATTTGAGAATCAATCGAGGATTTGATTTTACAGGTTATAAACGTTCAACCTTAATGCGTCGTGTTATGAAGGAGATGGAGACTTTAAATATAGATAGTTTTATAAATTATCAAGATTATTTAGAAGTTCATCCAGATGAATTTAGAAATTTATTTAATACTATTTTAATTAACGTGACTGCTTTTTTTAGAGATAGTTCAGCTTGGGAATATTTAGCCAAGGAAATTATCCCTAATATCATCAAAAATAAACAAAAAGATGAACAGCTTCGGTTCTGGAGCGCTGGTTGTGCTTCTGGACAAGAGGCTTATACTTTAGCAATAGTTTTAGCAGAAATATTGGGAGTGGAAGAATTTCGTAAGCGGGTAAAAATCTATGCAACCGATGTGGACGAAGAATCTCTCACCCAAGCTCGTCAAGCTAGTTATTCAGCCAAAAATATTGTTGAAGTCCCATTAGAACTGCGCGATAAATATTTTGATTTAGTCAATAAACATTATGTTTTTCGCCAAGATTTGCGTCGTTGCGTAATTTTTGGTCGTCATGATTTACTTCAGGATGCACCAATTTCTCGTTTAGATTTATTGGTTTGTCGCAATACCTTAATGTATTTTAATTCGGAAACCCAAGGAAAGATTATCAATCGGTTTCATTTCGCGCTTAATGATCATGGCTATCTGTTTTTAGGAAAAGCAGAGATGTTAGTTATGCACTCTAATTTATTTATACCTATATATTTAAAAGATCGAGTATTTGCAAAAGTATCTTTGGGAAACATCCGTAATCGTCAACTAACTATGACAAATTCGCCAGATAAAGAATCCTCTAATCCTGTTTACTCTGAAGAACTGCGAATTAGAGAGTTGGCTTTTGATACAGCATCTAGCGCCCAAGTTGTCATTGATAATCATGGTACATTAATTATGATTAATGAACAAGCTCGGAGTTTATTTAGTTTGACAATGAGAGATCTAAATCGTCCTTTTCAGGATTTAGAATTATCCTATAGACCTGTGGAGTTACGGTCATTAATTGAGCAAGTATATAATGAACGCCATCCGATTACACTCACCAATGTTGAACGTTATCAACCGAACGCAGAAGTTCAATATTTAGATGTGCGAGTCATTCCTTTACAAGATAATGATCAAACTATTTTCGGTGTCACAATCTCTTTTAATGATATCACTCGTTATATAAAACTCCAAACAGCATTACAACGTTCTCGACAGGAATTAGAAACAACCAATGAAGAACTACAATCTACCAATGAAGAATTAGAAACAACCAATGAAGAATTGCAATCTACCAATGAGGAACTAGAGACAACCAATGAAGAATTACAATCAACAAATCAAGAAATGGAGACAATGAATGAAGAACTCCAATCTGCTAATGAAGAATTACAAACAATAAATCATGAATTAAGCGATCGCACCAGTGAACTTGACCTAACTAATCTTTTTCTGTCTTCCATTTTAGGCTCTCTACAAATGGGAATGGTAGTCTTAGATACTAATTTTAATATTTTAATTTGGAATCATACAGTTGAAGATATGTGGGGTTTACGCAGTGACGAAGTAATTAATAAATCTTGGTTTAGTTTGGATATTGGTTTACCTGTAGAACAACTGCGAAATCCCCTTTGTGATATTATATCTAATAAGAAGACATTACAGGAAATGCTCCTGAATGCAGCTAATCGTCGCGGTAAAAAAATACAATGTTATATCGCCTGTCGTCCCTTAATCAAAGAAACAGTAGAAGGTATTATCATCATGATGACAGATGTGGAGAAAATCCGTAGTATGATTTCTCCAGTGGAAATTGAAGCAAGACAACGGGAAGGATAATAGGAAGGAGTTAGGAGTTAGGAGTTAGAAAGAAGAAAGAATATTTGTTTATATTAGGAATATAGAGGAGTAGGGGTAGCGCCCCCGTGCCTACCCCTATATTTGGGGCAACCACAGGGGGATTGCCCCTACAACGTACCTACCCCTATATTTGGGGCAACCACAGGGGGATTGCCCCTACAACGTGCCTACCCCTATATTTGGGGCAACCACAGGGGGATTGCCCCTACAACGTGCCTACCCCTATATTTGGGGCAACCACAGGGGGATTGCCCCTACAACGTGCCTACCCCTATATTTGGGGCAACCACAGGGGGATTGCCCCTACAACGTGCCTACCCCTATATTTGGGGCAACCACAGGGGGATTGCCCCTACAACGTGCCTACCCCTATATTTGGGGCAACCACAGGGGGATTGCCCCTACAACGTGCCTACCCTGATATTTGGGGCAACCACAGGGGGATTGCCCCTACAACGTGCCTACCCTGATATTTGGGGCAACCACAGGGGGATTGCCCCTACAACGTGCCTACCCTGATATTTGGGGCAACCACAGGGGGATTGCCCCTACAAAATTAATTGGTTTAGAGATTTTTAAAATGTTTAATTAATTTTGCTCAGTTACTTATGTCTATAATTATTGCTGGAGAACGGAGTGGAGTTGGGAAAACAACAGTTACACTGACCCTATTAGCATCTTTACGTCGTCGTGGTGTAAAAGTGCAATCTTTTAAGGTGGGACCCGATTATATTGATCCAATGTTTCATCAATATGTTACTGGTCTTCCTTGCCGGAATTTAGATGCTGTGTTAACTTCAGAAAGCTATGTGCAGCAATGTTTTTACCATCATTCTCCCCAGTCTGAATATACTTTAGTTGAAGGTGTCATGGGTTTGTTTGATGGTATTAGCCATTTATCAAGCACAAATGAAAAAACCGACTTTGCTAGTACAGCGCACGTTGCGCGATTATTAGATACACCAATAATATTAGTAATTGATTGTAGTCGTTTATCTGGTTCAGTAGCAGCGATCGCTCACGGTTATTGTTCATTAGATAGTAGAATTAAAATTGCTGGATTAGTCTTAAACCGAGTCGGCAGCGATCGACATTTATCATTATTAAAAGCTTCCCTTTTACCTTTACAATTACCCATACTTGGTGTCTTACGAAGACAAGATAATATTACCATTCCTGACCGTCATCTAGGTTTAATTCCCACCGCAGAATTACCAGAATTAGATCAAATAGTTAATAGTTTAGCTGATTTAGGTGATACTTGTTTTGACTGGGATCAACTTCTACCACTTTTAAAATCAGCATCTTCCCCAACTCCCAATTCCCAATTCCCAACTCCCAATTCTTCCGTAAAAATTGCTGTAGCGCGAGATCAAGCCTTTAATTTTTACTATCAAGACAACTTAGATTTACTAGAAAAATTAGGAGCAGAATTAGTATTTTGGAGTCCATTAAATGATGATCAACTACCCAAAGATATCCAAGGAATGTATTTTGGGGGAGGTTTTCCTGAAGTATTCGCACAACAATTATCTAAAAATATCACCCTAATACAAGCAGTCAAAAACTCAATTTTAGCAGGAATACCCACAATTGCAGAATGTGGGGGATTAATGTATTTGTGTGAGCAAATTATTGATTTTGATGGTAACTCTTGGCCAATGTTAGGAATATTACCCACTCATGCACAAATGGATAAAAGATTAACATTAGGATATCGTCGCGCAGTAGTTTTAGAAAATACCTTTTTACTTGATAGCAATAAAAACATTTTCGGACATGAATTTCATCGTTCTCATGTAATTACCAATTCTCCCCAACCATTATTTAATACCTATCGCTATGATTGTGATGAAAATACAGGTTTTGAAGGTTGGAATTTACCCAATGTTCATGCTTCTTATATTCATCAGCACTGGGGAGAAAGTTTAGAAATTCCTCAAAGATTCATCCAAGAATGTTTAAAAAATCATGATATCTCCACATAGCAGACATAGACTCTAAATCAACCCCATTTACATCACCTACCATCGTATTTTTAAACAACGCCGTAAAAGCACCAGCACCCAACCGATATTGAGGAAACATCCGATAACAAGGAGTGCTAGTTAAATGAGATTGAAAAGTAGATAAATGATCAACTTCCACAGCTTGAAAATGCGGAAACCGTTCCAAAAACCATTCACAAACCTGCTCATTTTCTTCAGGAGAATAAGTGCAAGTCATATATGCTAAATAACCTTGAGGGGCAACAACTTGGGCAGAATTAGCAATAATCCGTTTTTGACGATTGGCACTTTTATTAATGGAAGTCGAGTGAAAACATCCTGGTGCTTTCTCATTCTTAGCTAGTAAAGATTGCCCAGTACAAGGGGCATCAACTATCACCAAATTACTCGAAGCCGGTAACAATTCTGCAAAAATACTCGAATCTCTATTTACTACCCCACTGGGTTTAATTTGACAACGTTTTAAATTAGAAATTAGCATTCCCAACCGCTTACCAATCACCTCATTAGTAATTAGCAAATCAGGTTTTAAAGCCCTCCAAGCAAACACACTTTTACCACCAGGGGCAGCACACATATCAAAAACTATAGATATTGATTCAGGAATTGCCAACAAAACCGAAGCAGAAAATACCGAAGAAAAATCTAAGCAATAAAAAGATCCTTGTTCATGAAGAGAATGCTTACCGGGCTTTTCTCCCAAAGATAAACGGTCTACAAAATTCGGCTGCCAATGGGTTGGGGTTTGCACTTGAAAAGGGGAAATCTCTGGTTTATCTTGACACCAAAGAATGCAAGGTGCAAAAGGTTGGGGATGAACTAAAGCATCTATAAACTTTGTTTGTTCATCTACATTTGTAAATAACTGTCGCGTAACTTTAAGCAATAAATTAGAAGGTTTTTCCATATTAATTTCTACCAAATTAAATCAGAAGAGAAACTGTTACATGAGAACAATGCAATCAATAGATTTGGCTGCATACTAAAAAGACATTTACCGATATTTAAGCATTTAGGTGTCAGCCGTCAGCTATTAGCTTTCAAAGCTGAAATATAGGTAATTAAACCGTCCTAACTTAAAGGAAATCAACACTTCCTTGTTTTTGCTATTCCTCCTCTTTGCTGACTGCTGACTACTGATAGCTGAATGCTTACCCAAATTAGGATTTTAGATTTGGTATTACACTTATGTACCGGAGAGGTCATGATATTTAACAATTTTCAGCAAAAACTGCGCCAAGAATCACAACGTTGGCGAGACGAAGGCATTATTAGTTCTTCCCAGTATGACCAAATAGCCAAGCGACATCAATTTAATAAGATAGAAGAATCTACCCGTGATAGTTTTGGTGTCATTGCCATTGTCATCGGTGGTTTACTATTAGGCTTAGGTTTAATGACCCTTGTGGGCGCAAATTGGCAGGGTTGGTCACGGGACGTTAAGTTTATCTTGTTAATGAGTTTATTTCTCTCCACAGCCATTACCGGGTTTTTAACCTGGAGAGAACCGACACTTACCACAAATCAAGGTAAAAAATCTCAAGAAGGTAAAAGGGCAATCGGAGAAGCATTGTTAATTCTCAGTGCTTTTATTTTAGGGGCAACCCTCATGTTAATGGGGCAAATATTCAATATTAGCGGTTCAGCTTCTGAGTTATTTTTAGCTTGGGGTTTTGGGGTGTTAGTAATGGCTTATAGTCTTTCCCTCAACTCTTTGGGAATTATGGCCATTGTTCTCATTCAAATCGGTTACTGGATAGGAATTGGTAATTTAGGATTTGAATCTGGGGAAATGACTTGGGCGCGGTTAGCTATTCGCCATATGCCCTTACTATCATGGTTACTGTTTGTCCCCTTAGCTTATATTTGCAGATCCCGGTGGATTTTTGGCTTGGGAGTTGTGGCATTTATTATATCTTTGCAATATAACCTCAGACCTTTACCACTCTTAACATTTTCTGAGGCAGTTTCTTGGATAGCTTCCTTTGCTTTGGCTTTACCACCTGCCTTACTTTGGAGTTATGACGATTTACTTTTCCCCACAGTTAATTATAGATTGTTTCAACCCTTAGCACGCAATTTAGGCTTGATTTGTTTTGGTGTGGTTTTTTATCTTTTATCTTTCCGTTGGCAATGGGAATCAGTTGACACTATTGGCAGTTTATCATTTTTAAATCCTTTCAATTCAACTATTAATTCATCCAATGTATTGCCATCTTTGCCAATTATTGATTTAGGGATTCTCAGCGGTTTGGCAGTTTTGCAATGGTTATTTCTCATTCGTCAAAGCAATAGTCCACTTCGACGGGAAGTATTTTTCAGAATTGGCATTATTACTACTTTTTTAGGGTTTATTCTGATTACTCCTTTTTGGCATCAAGCTATTACCAGAATTACTGAACTAGGCATTTTTATCTTCAATGTTTTATTGGCGATATTAGCCTGGGGATTAGTTCAAGAAGGGTTGAAGTTACGAAAAAGAACCGCATTTTGGTGTGGTATTTTATTATTTACCCTGCAAATTATCAGCAGAGTTTTAGAATATAATACTGAGGTTCTTTTCCGGGCTTTAGTATTTGGTATTTGCGGTTATTCCCTCATTGCTGCCGGACTTTGGTTTGAACGTCGCTTTACTACTTCTAAAACTAGTAGTAGTGGAAATAGCGGTGGTAGTGGGAATAGTGGCGGTAGTGGGAATAGTGGTGGTAGTGGGAATAGCGGTGGTAGCGGTAATAGCGGTGGTAGCGGGAATAGTGGGAATAGCGGGAATAGCGGGAATAGCGGTGGTAGTGGAAATAGCGGTGGTAGTGGGAATAGTGGTGGTAGCGGGAATAGTGGGAATAGCGGGAATAGTGGGAATAGCGGTGGTAGAGGTGATAACAAAAGCAATAGTAGCAGTGATTATCGAAGTGGTAGTGGAGGCATTAACGACAGTAGAAGTGATAACAAAAGCAATAGTAGCAGTGATTATCGGAGTGGCAGTGGAGGCAATAACGACAGTAGAGGTGATAACAAAAGTAATAGTAGCAGTGATTATCGAAGTGGTAGTGGAGGCAATAACGATAGTAGAGAGAGGGAGAGGGAGAGAGAAAGAGAAAGAGAAAGAGATAGGGAGAGGGAGAGGAATAACAGAGGCAATAGTGGAGGTGATTACCGGAGTAGAAAGTAATAGGATAATTCTCAATCAAAATTAAGACATATTCAGGAAGAAGAATTCAGTAGTTAAAACAAATTAGTCAGGGAGATTCTGCCGGATGTTGCTGCCTATATTACGCACAAAAAATTAAATCTGAATTCTTTCTATATAAATCTCTGCGGATAAATTCCTATCGAAAAATTAGCAAGAATGGGAAAAATATTTTTTCCTATTATCTATTACCAATTACTAACTAAATTAATCCCATGAAAAATGACTTCCCTGAATCAAAAAAAACCTTAAATCCCGAAATGGAATTTTCCGAAAAATTGACATTTCGGGATTATCTCAAGGCTACAGAACAGAAGGCTAATAAACCTTTACCGATTTGGCGATTAATTGCCCCTTTACTGGTTCAAGTAGGTTTAATTCTGGCTGTACCTTCCCAGGCAATGTATACGGATGTGACTGGTAAGACAGTAATTTTGCAAACTGTACCTGTAAATTCTAATGATGTTGTCCGGGGTTCTTCATTGAACTTAGATTATAATATTTCCCGTCCTGAAACTTTGAGAAGATTACCGGGTTGGAATGATTGGTTGCGAAGAAATTCTCGCAGGGGTAGACAAATTGCCCAAGGGAGTATCTTATACTTAGTTTTGCAAGAACGACAATCTTTTGATAGCGAAGGACGATCTAGGAATCGAAATGAACTTCTGTCTTGGAGACCTATTCGGGTAAGTAGTAATCGCCCTGTTTATTTGTCTAATAATCAGGCAGCCTTAAAAGGTAATTATCAAGATGGTTTGATTAATTATGGGTTGGAAAACTATTTCATTCCTGAAGAACAAAGACAACAAATTAATGAGGATATTTCGCAAATTCAGGAAACCAGGAATGGTAGACAACAACCAATTTTAGTGAGGGTAAAAGTAGATCCTCAAGGTAATGCTATTCCTACAGGTTTATCTATAAGAGATGCGAATGGTGAACGTGGCTATCGCAATTATCGTTTTCAATAGCATTATTGAGGGTGGGCAATGCCCACCTCAAGATAAATTGTTTGTGGATTTCAAAATTGTAATTCAAACCCTAATAACACATCTTCTCCAGACAGTAATACAGGAAATTGAACAATTTCTACAGGTTGTTCCAGTCGGTAAATTTCTACTTGTTTATCGTAGGGATTAATTAACCAACACAAACGCACGCCATTATTGATATATTCGGTGCATTTTTCTTGCAGGGTTTTAAGTCTGTCTGTTTTTGATCTCAGTTCAATGACAAAATCAGGTGCGAGTGGAGGAAATTTTTCTCGTTCTTCAACAGTTAGTGCTTCCCACCGGTCTAATTTTACCCAAGCAACATCAGGAGAACGTTTTGCACCATTAGGAAGTCGAAAAACAGTAGAGGAACTAAATACTATTCCTAATTGGGTTTTGTAGTTCCAAAGACTTACTTTGAAGTTTAAATCAGATTCACTACGGCCGCTTTCTCCTCCTACTGGTGGCACGATAATTAATTCTCCCTGTGCATTGAGTTCTAAGTTGACATCTTTATTAGCCATACAGAGTTGGTAAAACTGATCATCTGTAAGGCGAACAACTGGATCTAGATTTAGGGTAACAGTGTTCATGTCAGTTTATTAGTGTAATTTTTCTGGATTAAAATCAGTGAGGTACAGTTTTAAACTTTAAAGACAGTAGGGGCGCTTTCTTCTGCACCCTCGACTATATTTTATTCGACCAATAATCGCTATATTTTGTAATTTTAGCATCAATAGTTTAATCCTCGTTAACTACCAATTACCAATTACCAATTACCAATTACCTATTCAATTTTGAAGTTAACGGGTAAGCGAGTATAAATCCCTTGAGGATCATTCATTGTTTGCAAGGTTTTGATTTCTTGTTGGAATTTTTCTAGTTCATTTAGGAGAGGGTTTGAGTTTTTAGTGTTGGTGTTTTCTATTCCTAATTTGGCTTTTGTTTCATCTAATTTTTTACCAAATAAGCGTTCTGGAAATGTACTAACTCTGGGATATTCTTGTATTTCCCAATCAGTACCTAATTTTGCTTGTTTAGCTGCATATTCAATGGCTACATTTAAACCACCAATTTCATCAACTAGACCGATTTGTTTGGCTGCTGTTCCTGACCAAACTCGTCCTTGGGCGATTTCTGCTACTTTTGCAGTGGGAATTTTCCGTCCTTGGGCAACTTTTTGTAAAAATAGATTATAAATGCGGTTAACACTGCGTTGATAAACTGCTAATTCTTGAGGTGATTTAGGACGGGAAATGGTTTGTTGATCTGCATATTGAGCCGTTTTCACGCTATCCCAAGTTATGCCATTATTATTGCCTAGTTTTTGACCATTAAATAATACGCCAAAGACACCTATAGAACCTGTAATGGTATTAGGTTGGGCAAAAATGCGGTTGGAATCACTTGCAATCCAATAACCACCGGAAGCAGCTATATCACCCATTGAGACGATGACGGGTTTAATTTGCCGAGTTAATTTGATTTCTCGCTGCATGATTTCGGCTGCGGTAGCACTACCACCAGGGCTATTAATTCTTAAAACTACTGCTTTTATTTGATCATTTTGGCGAATTTTTGAGAATATTTTTGCAAAGTTATCACCGCCAATTTGTCCTTCGTCACCGCTACCATTGACTATTTCGCCTTCTGCATAAACAATGGCAATTTTATGGTCTGAATCTGAGGATTGTCCGGGAACTTCTGCATAATCACTCAAACTTATTTTTGTGAATGTTTGATCTTTTTCACTTTTACCAGTTAATTTTTTTAAGTCGGTGAATACTTGATCTTCATAAGCAATTGTATCTACTAGACTATTAGATTTAGCTTCTGTGGCTTGTAAAATTGCTTGACTATTGGCGATCGCTTGCAATTTCTGCGGTAGAATCTTTCTACTTGCACCCACAGATGTCCGCCACTCTCCCCACACATCATCTAACACTTTCTGGGTTTGTTCCCGGTTCTCTGGACTGAGTTTATTGAGGATTAACGGTTCTACTGCACCCTTAAATTTACCCACCCTTACAATCTGCACACCAACGCCATATTTTTCAAATGCCCCTGCTAAGAACATTGGTTGTAAACTTAAACCGTTCATTTCCATTGCCCCCATCGGATTAACTATAACTTGATTGGCTACGGAACTGAGATAATATTCTTTTTCACTCCAATCTGTACTATAGGCAATAATTTTTTTGCCAGTTTTACGGAATTTTTCTAATGCTTGCCGGATTTCTTTCAAGGAAGCATAACCAACTTCATTATTCGCATTAGTTCCATCTATATAAATACCCACAATATTTTGATCACGTCCGGCTTTATCTAATGTTTCCAAAACTTTCCGCAGTGTGATGTTATTTTCTTGAACACCGCTCAAAGTTTTTTCCAAAAGTCGGCTAGAATTAGGTTCGCTATCGGTGATTTTCATAGACAAGTCGAAAACTAAAACTGACTTATCTTTGACTGTTGGGGCTGAACTTTGAGAACTAGCAACCGCAATTAATATTAATAAAAATCCCAGTGTACTGACTCCAGAAAAAATTATCAGTCCTAGTAAACTACCAATTAAACTTGCTAAGGTTTGTTTAAGAAAATTAGTCATTAGTTATTTATAAGTCAGTTGTTCGTTGTCAGTGGTCATTTGTCAGTTGTTCGTTGTAAACTTTGAGATTGCTTTAATTTATACAGATTACTATTGGCAGTGCAAAATAATACGGTGGTGATTTCGGCAATTAATACCTCTGTCAATTCTACTACAGCCGCTTCCGATACTGCCGCTGCTTTGAGAAAAGGCATTGCTAAACCAGCAATATCAGCCCCTAAAGCGATCGCTTTAGCCACATCTAAACCATTGCGTAAGCCCCCAGAAGCAATTAAGGGAACATCGGGATCATGCTCCCGAATACTGGCAATACAATCGGCTGTAGGTATCCCCCAATCCCCAAATGTTTGCCCTAACCGCCGCTGTAAGGCAGTTTCTGCCCGTTCACTTTCCACCATTGCCCAAGACGTACCCCCAGCACCAGCCACATCAATCGCTTGTACTCCCACAGCTATCAGTTTTTCTGCCATAGTTGCGGAAATTCCATTACCTACTTCTTTGGCAATTACCGGAACTGGCAATTTGTTACACAAATCAGATATTTTGTCAAGTAAGCCATGAAAATTAGTATCACCCCTGGGTTGAATGAATTCCTGCAAAGGGTTAATATGTAAAATCAAAGCATCAGCTTCGACCAGATCAATAATTCGCAAACATTCATCAATACCATAGTCATAATTAAGCTGTACCGCGCCTAAATTAGCAAAGAGGAGAATGTCTGGCGCATATTTACGAACAGCAAAAGTATTCCCAACTTGAGGTTTTTCCACTGCTACTCTTACAGATCCTACACCCATTGCTAATTTATATTCTTGGGCAACTTCAGCCAGACGACGGTTAATAATTCCCGCTTGTTCTGTACCTCCTGTCATGGAGGAAATTAACAAAGGTGCATTTAGATGTTTTCCCAAAAATGTCGTACTCACATCAATATCTTTACCATCAAGTTCCGGTAAACAGGCATGAGTAAAGCGATATTTTTCTAACCCAGTGGTAATTACTGGAGATTGGACATTATCTTCTAAACAGATGCGAATATGATCTGCTTTGCGATTTTGGGTTTGGGCTGAGGTGTTGATAGGAGGGTTCACGACTTAATATGGAGTTATGTGAATATTTATATTTTGCACTAAGCCCTGGCACTAGAAACTTGATAAATTAATGGTTTTAAAGCAGTCTTGGTGAATGAAGGTATGATTTTTTCTCACGCAGAGGCGCAGAAACACTCCAGAGTAAGAGTTTGAGAAAGAGAATGTTTAATTTTCATACCTGTATCCTCAAGCATTGATATTCTCCTTTTGCCTTCTTTCTGCTTCTGACTCCTGACTCCTGACTCCTGACTCCTGACTCCTCATGTATTTTTCATATCCAATCTGGTCTAGTTTCGCTTGCTTTTCCATGACCATATTACAAAGACTTTGCCGATAAACTTGCACTTTTTCGAGTAATTCTGGTTGGTGAGTAGCAAGAATTTGGACAGCTAAAAGTCCAGCGTTTTTAGAATTTCCAATAGCGACAGTAGCAACAGGTATTCCTGCTGGCATTTGCACTATAGAATATAAAGAATCCACACCTTGTAAATTCCGAGTAGGGACGGGAACACCAATTACAGGTAAAGGAGTTAAAGATGCTACCATACCAGGGAGATGTGCTGCACCACCAGCGCCAGCGATAATTACCTTAATACCGCGTTGATGTGCAGTTTTAGCATATTCAACCATCCGTTCTGGGGTACGATGGGCAGAGACAATGGCAACTTCAACTACAATACCAAATTCTTCACAAATAGCGATCGCATCCTTCATTGTAGGCAAATCGGAATCACTACCCATGATAATACCAACTTCGAGACTCATATAATTGGGGATTGGGGACTGGGGACTGGGGACTGGGGAAGTAGGGGAAGTAGGGGAAGTAGGGGAAGTAGGGGAAGTAGGGGAAGTAGGGGAATATTTCTTCCCAATAACAACCGACAACTGACAACTGACAACTGACAAAAATAACACCCATGCTGGCAAATGTAGATATTATCAACGCAAAAGTACCCGGTTATCAAGATTTACAAAGAATTTTGGTTAACCAATCGGGCATAATTGAGGAAATTATGCCCATGAATACAGCATGGGAAAAAGTTGTACCAAAAAACTTACAAATTTTAGATGTAGCTGGAGACTGGATTTCTTTAGGTGGTGTGGATTTACAAATCAATGGTGGACTAGGATTAGCCTTCCCGGAATTAACAGCAGAAAATTCCTCTATGCTGCCAAAAATCTCTTCATTTCTTTGGGAAGCAGGAGTTGACGGTTATTTACCCACCTTAGTCACAACCTCCATCGAAAATATTCAGCGATCGCTCGCCATTCTCGCCAATTATACCCCCAATTCTCCCACCTCTGCCCAAATTCTCGGAGTTCATTTAGAAGGTCCATTTTTAAACTACTATAAACGTGGCGCACATCCAGCCGAATATCTTCTTCCCCTAACCATAGATCAAGTTAAACGGGTCTTAGGAGATTATGCCCATATCGTCAAAGTTATCACCCTCGCACCGGAATTAGACACCACAGGTAAAGTCATACCATACTTGCGTTCATTAGGAATCACTGTCAGCTTAGGACATTCACAAGCCATAGCCACAGAAGCCCAACAAGCCTTTACCCAAGGCGCAACAATGATCACCCACGCCTTTAACGCCATGCCACCCCTACACCACCGTGAACCGGGCTTATTAGGCGCAGCCATGAACAATCCCGATGTGTTTTGTGCTTTCATCGCTGATGGTCAGCACGTTACCCCAATGATATTAAAAATTCTTCTGCGTGCCAGCGAAAGGTTATTTATTGTCAGTGATGCCCTTGCACCATTAGGATTACCTGACGGCATCTATCCTTGGGATACCCGACAAATAGAAGTTATCAACGGTACAGCCAGATTACAAGATGGTACTTTATCAGGAACAACCCTACCATTATTAACTGGAGTTCAAAATCTAGTAAAATGGGGAATTTGTGACCTGGAAACCGCTATTAGCCTCGCTACAGACGCACCTAGACAAGCTATCAACTTGCCAAAATTTGCCGCCCAACAACCCGCCCATTTATTACGCTGGAAATGGGATGAAGTTGACAAAGAACTGATATGGAATCGGTTAACTGTCTCAAGTATCAAGTTGTCAGCTTAGACTTTTTGACAACTATTTCCGCTACAACGCTTCTATCATAGCGGCGATCGCTTTAGATAAGTGATAATACTTATCGGCTAATTCCTTGTCCAAGCCAGTGGATACAAACTTACTCTCTGTATCGGTAGTGGTAAATATAGCAAGTGCCAAGGCGGTTAGGACATCAATCAACGGTCAAATTCCTGCTACCAAAGGTGTTTTCTCCTGACTCCTGACTCCTGCTATATGTAGTGAAATCTCATATTTACCACTACTAATTTAACCAACTAATTGTCCTGATGTGACACATTTGAGACTGAAATAGCAAGTAACTATAGCATTTCTCCATTTACAGTAAGTCGGCTTTGACTTCTTTTCGCTGCTATAGCAACTATTAGGCTAGAAACTGATGAAAAAAGTTAATATCTACCGCTTTTGTAATTATGCTTTGATGGCTTTAATATCTTGTACGTTGGCTATTAGTAAAGTTTCCCCCGCTTTAACTCAAACAGTTTCTTTAATTAACCCCACGTCTGTACCTGCTATTAACTTAATTTGGCCTACTCAGGGTGTGCTTTCTCAAGGTTTCCGTAAATATCAACATGAGGGAATTGATATTGCGGGTGCGAAAGGGACTCCGATTTTGGCTGCTGCTGCTGGTAAAGTTGTCAAAGCTGGTTGGGATGATTGGGGATTAGGCAATTTTATCGAAATTAAACATCTTAATGGCAATGTGACGGTTTATGGACATAATAGCCGTTTATTAGTCAGTAAAGGTCAACAGGTCAAACAAGGTCAAATTATTGCCGAAATGGGTTCAACCGGCAATAGCAGCGCTCCTCATTTGCATTTTGAATTTTATGTAAATGGTCGTTTGGCTAGTAATCCTATCAGTTTATTACCGTCTACTAATATTGCCAAAACACCAGTAAATAAACCAATTTCTCCAACTCTACAACCTGTTTTATCTGTAAGTGATTATACTGATTGTGATGGGACTACAGTTATGAATGGGGAGACGGCAACAGTTAGTATAAAAGTTTGCGAAGAAAATGGTCAGTTATTTTATTTGGGGAAATTGAAACAAGAACCCAGTCAAGTTTTAAAAATTCGGGCTTGGAAGGTTGATAATAACAAATATCAGGCGAATAACGGTAGTTTTTCCTACTTAATTAGCCCAGAAAAAATAGAGATTTGGCGCAATGGTAGTCCAATTCGTGCGGATAGTTTTCTCACCTTTAATGGTTTAGGAAAATAAAAATACTAACCTCTTTATGTAATTGATGATTTCATTACAAATACCCGATGTGACAGTTCAAATGGCGGAATATAGTAGCCAACATATTATCGTGAATAAGTATAAAATCAATAGAGATTAAAACTAGACAAAAGTATCGCAAAATTTCACATAAAGGAGCAGATGATTATGGAATATTTGGCTTATTCCTATATGTATATAGAAGATGAAAAAACAAATGAAAATTTTGCATTAAATTTTCCCAAATCGTCATTTAATTGGCGGAAAATTTTCAAATCTTCGGCATGGTTAACTTTGGCTGGTGTGACTATATTATTAGCGACAGTGACTCAAATGCAGTTTGCTTCTGCTGAATATGCCAGGACGAATGGACGTTGTCTTAATATTCGTACTGGACCTAGCACTGCAAATTCATCTGTGGCTTGTGCCCGCAATGGTTCATACATTGGTGAAACTGGTCGTGTCAGAAATGGATTTGCGAGAATTTCTTCGGGACGTTACCGAGGATATTATGCTGCTGAAAGATGGATTGGTAATACTCCTGGCCGTTCTCACCGCAGATATCGTTCTGGATACGGTGTTGGGGGTAGGGTAACGGTAGGATATGGCTCAAGAGGCGAACGAGTTAGAGAGATTCAAAGAGCTTTAGGAATTAGAGTTGATGGTGTTTACGGCTCACGAACCATTAACGCAATTCGTCACTTTCAAAGACGTAACGGACTGCGTGTAGATGGCGTTGTGGGTTATCAAACTCGAAGAGCTTTAGGTATTTAGGCTAGACGACAGATAATTTTTGATAATTTGTAGGATGCGTTCTGCTGCATGGCCATCGCCAAAGGGATTAATGGCGGTGGCCATTTTGGTGTAAGCGGCGGGGTTGCTGAGTAGTTCACTGGCGGCTGTGACAATATTTGCGGTTTGTGTACCTACGAGTTTGGCAGTCCCGGCGGTGACGGCTTCTGGTCTTTCTGTGGTGTCTCTAAGAACGAGAACTGGTTTACCCAAACTGGGGGCTTCTTCTTGGAGTCCACCGGAATCTGTTAGGATTAAATGCGATCGCTCAATAGCTCCCACTAATTCAGCATAATCCAAGGGTTCTGTGAGGAAAATTCGCGGATGATTCCCTAATAACTGTTGCAATGGTTCTCTAACTGTGGGATTTTTATGTAATGGCAGTAATAAGGCTGTATCAGGAAATTGCTCTAAAATTTGTAAAAAACTTTGAGCGATATCTTGTAGTGGTTCTCCCCAATTTTCTCGTCTATGAACTGTTGCCAATATTATCCTATATTTAGTCCAATCTAAACTAGGTATATTGCAAATTGGTTTTTTTTCAGCCACATTTAACAAAGCATCAATTACAGTATTTCCTGTTAAGTGAATTTCTCCTAATACCCCAGAATTTTGTAAGTTTTCTACAGCCAAAGTAGTCGGAGCAAAATGTAATTGTGTCAGTTGAGAAATCAACCTTCTATTAGCTTCTTCAGGAAAAGGATTAAATAAATCATCAGTCCTTAAACCTGCTTCCACATGACCGACAGGGATTTTTTGATAAAAAGCTGCCAACGTCGCCGCAAAAGCTGTTGTTGTATCTCCTTGGACAATTACAAAATCTAATTTTTGGGCTTGAAATAATGCTTCTAAACCTTGTAAACTTCGACAAGTAATATCATTAAGAGATTGTTGGCGCTGCATAATCTCTAAATTCCAATCGGCTTTAAGTTTGAACAATTGCATTACTTGTTCAACCATTTCTCGATGTTGTCCTGTGAGAATTACCTGCAATTCAAAATCTGGAGAATTTTGAAAAACTTGAATTACTGGTGCTAGTTTAATCGCTTCAGGACGAGTTCCTAAAATAATGCCAATGCGGTGTTGATTAGTCATTAGTCAAATAATTACAATTTACTTTTAATTTTCCGCGACGGTAATTAATTTTTTACCTAATTATACCAAATTGTTTATACTATTTGCGGACAAATTGTCTAATTACTTACTAAAAATAAACTTAACTGCATCCCTCCACATATTCCACTTCTGGTAGTTTACCTGCTCTATAGCTAATTACTCGCTGACCATCGGTTTCAAAAACGATGCGATAGTTTTGTTCAGCTTTATTTTTGGGGATAAAAGTTAAATAATTTCCCTTTATATATGTATGGGGTGTGACTTTAATTTGTCCAGGGTAAAGTGCTTTAATTCGCGCTTCTGTATCACCAATTTTTGCCCCAGAAAGAGTAGTAATTTTGGGGTTGTCTACATCTACTCTAGCAATAACATCGCTGGTAATATATTGCAGACGACTTTTAACATCATCTTTTGTCACCATAAATGACACACCTTTGAGTTCTCCTTCTGTTTGCAGCGAGTAACAACTCTCACTTCCAGCATAGCCAATAGATAAACGAGTATTAGCCGCAGCAGCAGCTTCAGGAAGATTCATGCCTATTTTTACTGGACCAATACTATTGATAGTTACTTTGGCTTGACTGGTGAGTTTTGTCTGTGCAATCACTGTTCCCACAGTGACAGCAAAAACTGTGAGGGTGACAGTTGTAAAAGTTAGTAATTTAGTTTTGTTATTCATTTTTTTCTCTATTTATACTGGTGGGATTTGGATGACATCGCGTAAATGCTTAATTGTCAGGACGAAGAAGAAAAACTCATCTTTAAAATTTTAAATATTCCCAGATAATTATTTATATAGCGGTATGCACTTGAATGAAATACAGAATCTACAGTAAAAGCCTTATGCTAAGAGACTCCTGACTCCTGACTTCTGACTCTTGCTATATTACACAGCCAAGATCAATAATTGGAACCAGGTGGATGGCCCCAATTTGCCGATCTAGCGTTATCAGTGCCACATTCATCATGAAGGCACTATCGAACTTTTCGTCCCAGACATCTTACATTTCATACCCGATTACCCAAAATCTGCTTGTGGTGGCCAAACAGATTGGTGAAAATGAGGAGCAGGTTCACAGAACTAATTACCCAACTTGGACTAGTTAGAATCCGCTGATACCTGCCATTGGTGTGTCCGAGAGTGGCAAGCTCTCAGTCAACATCTATCAATCTGCTGCTCATTAGAGATTTGAATTACGTCCTAGCTGGCTCTATTGATAGATTCAGCGGGTAGGCAAATCAGATTATCTCCTTGGGTAAGGATTAAGCCACGTTGACGTAATTTACCCATTAAACGAGTGACAGTAACACGGGTTGAACCAATGGCGCTGCCAATTTGAGCATGGGTAAGGGGGAAAGGTAAGCAATAACCACGAATGACATCAGGATCAGTTTCGCTCATTGAAGGCTCTCCATATTCCTCAATCAGTAGGGTGAGGAATCCTAAGAGGCGGTCAATTGTGCGACGTTGTCCTAAAGCACTCAACCATAACAACTTGCGCTGGTGCTGATATCTAAAAGCATCCATAACTTCACGGCGGAAGTGAGGCCAGTTGTCTAGGTCATGCCAGTACATCCACAGGACTGCTGTTTGGTCAACGTGGGCGTAAGACTGGAGGGTGAATGGAGATTGAGCAACAATTTCAAAAGGTTGCCCTGCTCCCACAAAACCCAAGAAAGCTTCTTCTGGTGTTCTGTTAATGCGTCTAGATGTTAACTGACTAGCAGTAGCACTGACTTGGGCAGTTCCTACCATGCGGATAGCACCTCTTTGGACTAAATAGAGCAAACCAGGTCTAGCTGGAATGCGCTCGTCTTTACTGAAGGTGCGGCAGCGGTAGTGTTCTTGGGCCCAGTCAAGAATACGTTGCCAAGTTAAGAAAGGACGCGAAGCTTCGGAAAAGGAAGATGGAGATTGCATAGGTAACAAAGAGCGTTTGGCTGAAAACAAAGACTTGATAAGAAAAGTGCAAGGAGTGTCTTTGTGTTAACGGGGGTAGGCATAACGCCTAACAGCGCCAGCCCTCCAATGGGATAGAAAGCTAAATTGCTCTCTATTTTTTCTTATACTTCCTACTGTACAACAAAGGTAGTAAAGATTACCCATTTTTTATACATTATTCATCAAATTTCATCCTACTCTCATTTTTCCTGACATCAGTAAACTTCTATCTCAAGGTAGATGGAACAGGATAAAATGATGCACACCATAATTTTTTTACAAAAGGATACGTGTCTTATAGACTACATTTTGGAGCAGACAAAGCAATTAAGCAGCTAGTAAGCAGATACTTAATGTCTTCTCTCGGTATTTTTACCAATAATGAGGAAATTACAGGCATAAAAGGGATAAAAATTCCTCTCTACCAGGGAGGATATAATCAAAAAATTATATACCTCTCTGGTGTGGCGATGAGAATATCAAAATCTCAGAATTCACCAGTTATGGAGGTTGCTGAAGGCATTGCCGGATATTTATCCCAAAACAGTGATAGTTTATTTAGGGTGAAAGTAGTTCCCTCTGGTGAGATTCATATAGAACTCATGGACTCTACTTTAGCTGCTTGGTTACAAAATTTAATAGTTGCCAAAAAAACTGGAGATTTGGGCAATAATTTTTTACATGACCAATTACCAACTTTAAGTTCATTAAATGTTTTTACAATTCAATATGCTCATGCTCGCTGCTGTTCTTTGTTGCGTTTAGGACAGCAGGAAGGATTGATTGAATTGGACAGGACAGATATTAATAATTTTATAGCTGTCAATTCTATACCTTGGCTCAATTGTGAGCAAAAACTTATTTTTAACCACGCTGATGAGAGTTTTCTGATCCATCAATTAGTCAAGGTGGTAGATGATGTGGTTTGTGCTGATAGTATTTCTATTAACTGGGAAAAGGCAGGTGGGAATTTAAGTCAAGCTTTTGAGCGGTTTTGGGGTAGTTGTCGGATTTGGGGGGAAGTGAAAATTCATGATCTAGAATTAGCTAAAGCTCGCTTGGGATTGCTGATAGCGACTCAATTGGTTTTAAGGTCTGTGTTAGAAGACAAACTAGGAATTGTTGCACCTGTGGAACTTTAATTCGGGAAAAGATTTGAATTTAATGTAGGGGTAGCGCCCCCGTGCCTACCCTGGTATTTGGAGCAACTACAGGGGGTTTGCCCCTACAAAATTAATTGGTTTAGGGATTTTTAAAATGTTCAATTAATTTTGCACGACTTACTGGAAAATAAGACCCCACCCCTAACCCCTCCCCGCAAGCGAGGAGGGGAATAAGATAAGATGTAACTCATATCATTAGAAACTGCTGTAGCTATAGCTTGCGTGATGACGTAGGAAATTATACGCGACGCTATTAGCAAAGTTTAATGGATATTCACACCAACTTTACAAAATCTTGGAGAAATTCCCTTGACAAAATAAATAGCTCCGAATAAAATTGCAGGTGTGTGAGGAGCGAAATTAGGAAGGACACCGAGACGAAACACGGCCAGTCGTCGGTGTCTTTTCTTATTTTTGGATTTTTAATTAAGTAAGAATTTTTCCATTGCGATCGCTGCACCATCTAATTCTACACTAGGTGCTACCCAATGAGCGATCGCTTGCACTTCGGCTGGTGCGTCACCCATTGCGACACTAATACCAGCATAACTGAGCATTTCCACATCATTGAAATTATCACCAATAGTCATCACATTATGACTTTCTAAACCTAGCATTTCTTCAGCTAGATAACGGACAGCATTGCCTTTATTAACATGAGTATTAGCTGCTTCCAAGAAAGTGGCTACAGATGTCGTCATATATAACTCTGTAGGTTTATATCTGCGGCGTAAATTAGCCAAAAGTTGTTGAATTAAATTTGCATCATCACACAAAGCTAAAATTTTAGTGGGTTCATGATCTAATAATTGACGTAAATCACCAACGGAAATAGCATTCACACCACAGCGCTGTTGATAATTTTCCGTTTCTTTGGTAACTTCTCGTACATAAAGTTGATCGTTGATGTAAAAATGGACCGAGAGGAGCGATCGCAAATCTGGCTGTTCAAAGTATTCTAGTAATTCTAAGGCAATCTCTTTAGACACAGATAAATGACGGTGAATTTTCTGAGTATTGGGATCTTGAATCCAAGCTCCCTGATAAGCTACTAAAGGCATCGTAGACTTAATTTCCTGATGAAACCGCAAAGCCGAACAATACATCCTTCCTGTAGCTATAGCGACTTTAATTCCCCTAGCTTGTACCGCAGCTATAACTTCCCTGACAGCATAACTGAGAGTATTAGAATGTCCAGCAATTGTCCCATCTATATCTAAAACCAACAGTTTAATATCATTTATCCCAGCAGATACTTTGTCCATAAATTCCCCAAAATTGAAGTTTTAGTCAAAAATTAACAGTAGAGACTTGCTTGCGTAAATTTGATTATAAAGGAAATGGTCAAAATTATTGAAGGTACTAAATGATAATTACAAAAAACCACAGAAAAACCGACTTGATTAATTTGTTATGGTATTTTATTTCTTACTCTACTTTAGAAACAGAAATAGTTTAACAGATAAAATCATCCGTTATAACCCAGGTTTATTGTCTATGAGAACATGATGTCCCCATAATTCATTTTTGTTGTCAGAACAATCTTTAGCAAGTGCTTTTCCAATAGCCTCAAAACTTTTTTGAATATCGCGTTTAAGACTTTCTGGCTTAGGGTTGAATACTAAAATAAATACCCTATTTCTTATATCTTCTGGAATATCACTTTGTACATAACTTAATTTATTTTGATAGGCATCACGATCAATAATTAATAAGATGTATTTTTATGAATTTTGTCGCAATTTTTGAATATAAACATCTTTGAATTCATCCATAATGTGTCCCCATCCACGCGCGTTTTCTAAAAGTTGAATTACATCAGGATTCACGTTTAAATCTAGACAAAATCCGTTAACAATTTGGCGATGAGCATCATCTTCTCCTAAAACTATAAGGTGTGGTCTGTACTCATTTGGACTCATAATTCTATGTCTCCACAAATTAAGTCATTAATTAGATCAACTCGATCACCACGACCGGGTATCTCACTAAGCAATCTAATTAAAGTTGGTTCTAAGTGACTTTTTCTATCTAGGAAAAAGGTATTTTCATCAGAGAATTTTTTGATCGCTTCAGGATTATGAGAAGTTACTAAGATTTGTCCATTATCTGTAAATGAACGTCGTAGAGACATGATAAAACGACCTACTTCTGATAGAGAAAGATAATGTCAGGTTCATCCCAAAAGCAAAAAATTGGCCCATAGAATTTATTAGCAGCTAATACAACAGCACAAAGAAAAAAGAATTTTTCACCATCTGATAAATCTTGAAAATCAACATTTAAAGTTGCATTATTTTTTTCAAATCTAACAATTAGAGTTTTCAAGTCTTTACCAATAATTTCAGTGACAAAATCTTGAAAATCTGGCATAATATTTCGGAGATATTAGGACTTACGCATTGACAAAGTAGTAAAATAGTGTATTGATAAAAAGTGTCATCTACTTATCAGGTATCGGACGATTAGAAAAATCAGCAAACCTTCCACAGCACAATGCAATCTGGAACATTACACTCTGTTTTTGCTATCAGAGCCAAAGCATGGAGGATGTTGTAGATTAGCAGAGATATTAGAAAACGTTTCACATGATAGTGTCAACAGATTTTTGTTGAGAGAGAGATACGAACCAAAAGATTTATTCGATTCCGTCAAAGAAATTATCAATACAGTAGGAGGAATTTTAAGTGTTGATGACACAGTCATAGAAAAATTGTATAGTGACCCCAAAAATGCCGAATTAATCGGTTATTTTTGGTCTGGCAAATATCATAAAAGCATCAAAGGATTAAATTTAATAACACTGTATTACAGCGATGTGTATGGGAATTCAGTACCAATAAATTATAGAATATACGATAAAAAGGAGGGAAAGACAAAGAATGATTATTTCCAAGAAATGCTGAAAGAAGTAATTGATTGGGGTGTAAAACCAAGAATAGTAACGGGAGATAGTTGGTACTCAGGAGTAGAAAACTTAAAATTTTTAAGAAACCAGAAATTGGGTTTTCTATTTGGGATTGAGAAAAATAGAACTGTATCAAATGAACCTGGAAAGTATTGCCAGGTAAGAAGTTTAGAAATTTCTGATGAAGGATTGAGAACTCATTTGAGAGAATTTGGATTTGTTAAATTGTTTAGGAAAGACTTCAAAAAAGAAGACTCTAGGCACTATATATTATATCTACCAGATGAAGGATCTCTCCAGGAAATAACCAGAAGCGAATTTGTAACAATTCATGATACCCATTGGGGAATTGAAAGTTTTCACAGAGCCATTAAACAAGTATGTGGAATTTGTCGATTTATGGTGAGAGATAGCCAAGCAATCAGAACACACATATTTTGTTCACTTCAAGCATTTGTTCGTTTAGAAAAAATGCGCTCTGAAAACATAATTTCTAATTGGTATGAAGTGCAAAGAAACTTATTCACTTTAGTTGTGCGCGACTACATTGTGGACAATCTTACCAATGCTTGTTCTGCTTCATCAACATAGATTCATTTTTTTGTCAATGCGTAAGTCCTAGTTTTCTAAACATCTGAAGTTATTTACGTATAGTCTTTGTAGCATAATAAAATTATTCCTAGAACTGGAAATAGAGAAATCAAACCAAGCATTGCTGTATTTTATCAACGCCTGATCAATGGTATGGAAGTTATCACAAAATTTAACAGCATAAGTAAAAATTATAAGAAAATAATAATACTTTTTATATTCATAACTCATGATCATGCACCTTTAGATTTTCTCAAGAATTAATTGAGAATAATCTTTATTTAGCAACGAGCTTGCAATACTTTCGGCAATTTGGTACAATTATCAAGAATTTCACAATTGGGCTAATATTGTCAATTTTCTATTTGTCTGATCAGGTGATTTTCAAAAGCCTTTATTTATAGTTGTTTCAGAAATCAATTCTGAAAAATAATATAAAACTTTACAAATTAACAGCAAGTTTCGGGACGAATTTTTAGACAGGAATTATCTCAGAAATTAGATAGAACAAATGTTCTATTGACAAACAAGACATTTCATGGAGCGAAGGATAATTTTCGGTTGTATATAAAACCGTTAAATAACTATGTTGCATATTAAATCTGGAGAAAAAAAATTAGAATGTAATAGTTACCTAATTTGGTTAAGCAGTTGACTTTTAATTCTTCAGTTATCAACAAACCCATATTCATCCTTGTAGATGGACATTCTCTAGCTTTTCGTTCCTACTTTGCTTTTGCTAAAGGTAGAGACGGAGGACTTCGCACAAAAGCTGGTATTCCCACCAGTGTTTGTTTTGGTTTTATCAAATGTTTATTAGAAGTAATATCTACACAACAACCACAAGCAGTAGCAGTAGCTTTTGATTTAGGTTCACCTACTTTTCGTCATCAAGCTGATGATACTTACAAAGCTGGGCGGGCAGAAACACCAGAAGACTTTATTCCTGACTTAGAAAATCTCCAGGAGTTACTACAAAGCTTAAACTTACCCATACTCACTGCACCTGGTTATGAAGCAGATGATGTACTAGGAACATTAGCACAAAAAGCCGCAGCCTCTGGGTATCGAGTTAAAATACTTTCCGGGGATAGAGATTTATTTCAATTAATTGATGCTGATAAAGAAATTACCGTTTTAAACTTTACTCCAGAAGCATTAAAACGTTCTGGAAATAGTATTGCTGAATTTAGAGCCGAAGAAGTTAAAGAAAAGTTAGGAGTATTACCTACACAAGTTGTTGATTTTAAAGCCTTATGTGGTGACAAATCAGATAATATTCCCGGAGTTAAAGGAATTGGGGAAAAAACAGCAGTTCAATTATTAAATACTTATAATTCCCTGGAAGAAATTTATGCAGCTATAGATGATATTAAAGGTGCAACTCAGAAAAAATTAATTACTGGTAAAGAAGATGCAGAAAAATCTCGTTATTTAGCTAAGATAGTTTGTGATGTTCCCCTAGAAATTGATTTAGAAGATTGTCAATTAACAGGTTTTGATAATAACTTGCTGATTCCCATTTTAGAGAAATTAGAATTTAAAAGATTTTTAGAAACAATTAACGAGATACAGCAAAAATTCGGCGGAGAAGTTGTCGAAAATAAAGTAGTAGAAATCCCCCTAGAAACAGATGATGACTTATGGTTTTTTAGTGCCGAAGATACAGCACAAGAAATCAAACAAAATGCTTCACCAATTCAACCACATATTATTAATACAGAAGCTAAATTAACGGAATTGGTAGAACTTTTAAAAAAATTCACAAATCCAGAAATACCCATTGCTTGGGATACAGAAACTACTGCTTTAGAACCACGAGATGCAGATTTAGTAGGAATTGGTTGCTGTTGGGGAACAGAATCAGATCAACTTGCTTATATTCCCATTGGACATAAAAACGGCGATAATTTACATCAAGATTTAGTATTAGCAGCACTGCGGCCAATTTTGGAAAGTGCTGATTATCCCAAAGCTTTACAAAATGCTAAATTTGATCGGTTAATTCTGCGATGTCAAGGAATTAATTTAGCTGGAGTGGTATTTGATACTATGTTAGCCAGCTATTTGATTAATCCCGATAGTAGTCATAATTTAAGTGATTTATCTCTGCGATATTTGGGATTAAGTGCGAAAAGTTATGGGGATTTAGTTCCTAAAGGAAAGACTATCGCTGATATTAGTATTGCTGCGGTTGCTGATTATTGCGGAATGGATGTTTATGGCACATTTGCATTAGTAGCAAAACTGCGAGAAGAGTTAGAAAAAACTCCAACTTTATATAAACTATTGAATGAAGTTGAACAACCCTTAGAAGCAGTTTTAGCGGAAGTTGAATATACAGGAGTTCGGATTGATTCAGCTTATCTTAAAGAACTTTCACAGCAGTTAGAAACAGAATTAGCAAAGTTAGAAATAACAGCTACCGAAATTGCTGGGGAGAAATTTAATTTAGGTTCTCCTAAACAATTGAGTCATATTCTTTTTGAGAAGTTAGGTTTAAGTACAAAATATTCTCGCAAAATTCAAACTGGTTATTCTACAGACGCAGCAACTTTAGAAAAACTTCAAGAAGTTGATAATACTGGTTTTGTGGAAGCGATGATTGAAAATCGGACTTTATCAAAATTAAAATCTACTTATGTGGATGCTTTACCAGCTTTAGTACATCCCAAAAGTGAAAGATTACATACTGATTTTAACCAAACTGCAACTTCTACGGGTCGGTTATCTTCTTCTCATCCCAATTTACAAAATATCCCCATTCGGACTGCTTTTAGCCGGCAAATTAGAAAAGCGTTTTTACCGGAATCTGGTTGGTTAATGGTAGCTGCTGATTACTCACAAATCGAGTTAAGGATTTTGGCGCATTTGAGTCAAGAACCTATATTAATTCAAGCGTATCAGCAAAATGAAGATATTCATACTGTGACTGCAAAATTAGTCTTTGAAAAAGAAGAAGTAACATCAGAAGAACGACGTTTTGCAAAGACGATTAATTTTGGTGTAATTTATGGGATGGGTTCTCTTAAATTTGCCCACTCAACGGGGATAGATAAAGCTAATGCAAATGAGTTTATTAAGCGATTTAATCAACGATATCCTCAAGTATTTAAATATTTGGAGGAAGTGAAAAAACAAGCTATTTCTTACGGTTATGTGGAAACAATTTTGGGTAGACGACGTTATTTTGAGTTTACTAGTAATAGTTTACGGCAGTTAAAAGGTAGTAAGTTAGAAGATATTAATTTACAGAAATTAAAGAATTTAGGTCAATATGATGCTGGGTTACTTCGTTCTGCTGCTAATGCACCAATTCAAGGTTCTAGTGCCGATATTATCAAAATAGCAATGGTGCAATTGCATGAAGTTCTCAAAAAATATCAAGCGCGGTTGTTGTTGCAAGTTCATGATGAATTAGTGTTTGAAGTTCCTCCGCAAGAATGGGAAGAATTGCAACCACAAATTAAGTCGGTAATGGAAAATGCGGTTTCTTTATCTGTGCCTTTAGTTGTTGATATTCATGCAGGGGATAATTGGATGGAAACAAAGTAAGTGTAAGTTTTTTATACCCAGCACAGCTTAATTACTTGATTTTATGGGTAGGTGTTTAGCAAAAGCCGATATGTGTCAACTTGACGTTAAATGGGCGGTTAGAAACCGCCTCTACACAGGCAAAACCCACCTACGTGGGTTTCAAATCCTTGATTTTTCCTTAGTCCGCGCAGGTGGTCCTTGAGCCTGTCGAAATGCGGACTTTGTTTGTGTAGACGTGTTCGCGTAGCGTGGCGAAGCCATATTCCATTCGCTACAAATTTAGTGCTATTTTATACTTGTTCGACAGATAATTTTATCGTTGTGATTAAACAGGTCTGAGGATATAACTGATATGTACAACTACAGGGTGCATATATGGATTCAGGTATTGTAGACAATTCATCGTACGCAAATATTGAGACAATAGGTAATACTTATTTAGTCAAGGATACAGTCAACCAATACTTTGCCCAAGTAGGAATAAATAGCCCAATTTCCATCAAAAATGGTGGACAACAAATCTACAAAGATATCTATTCAGGATGGCAAACTTTAGCCGTAGAAACTGTCAATGGAGATAATCAAGTCCTCTGGAAAAATGTGCCTGGAAACTTCCTGCATATCTGGTATTTAGATAATAACTGGAATTGGGCTTCTTCTGAGGGAGCATGGGCATTAAATTCTGCTGAAGCTTTCACTCAAGAAACTAACTTCGGTATAGATACAAATAGTGATGGCATAATTGGCAATCCTTACAGCTTAATTGAATCAGCAGGAAATACTAAATTAGTTAAAGATACAGCTAACAAATTATTTACTCAAGTAGGAAAATCTACCCCAACTTCTATCAAAAATGGTGGACAACAAATATTCCCAAATATCTATCAAGGATGGCAAACTCTAGCAGTAGAAACTGTCAATGGAGATAATCAGGTTCTCTGGAAAAATGTAGCTGGAAACTACCTGCATATTTGGCATTTAGATAATAACTGGAATTGGGTTTCTTCTGAGGGACAATGGGCATTAAATTCGGCTGAAGCTTTGGGTAAAGAATCTGTTTTTGGTATAGATGTAAATGACGATGGTGTGATTGGTAATAATGTAACTTATACCCCTATTGAATCAGCAGGTAATACTAAATTAGTCAAAGATCCAACCAACCAATACTTTGCTCAAGTAGGAATAAATAGTCCAACCCCAATCAAAAATAGTGGACAACAAATCTACCAAAATATCTACGGTTCAGACTGGCAAACTCTAGCAGTAGAAACCGTTAATGGAGATAATCAGGTCTTCTGGAAAAATGTGCCTGGAAACTTCCTGCATATCTGGCATTTAGATAGTAACTGGAATTGGGTTTCTTCTGAAGGACAATACGCATTAAATTCGGCTGATGCTTTGGGTAAAGAATCTGTTTTTGGTATAGATGCTAATGGTGATGGTGTTATTGGTATTGAGAAACCAACAATTACTATTAGTGCAAGTGATGCTAATGCAGGAGAAACTTCAACTGGACAAACTGCAAATCCTGGTCAGGTTACTTTTACAAGAGTAGGAAATATAGATTCGTCTTTATCTGTTAATTACTCTGTTGGGGGTACAGCAACTAATGGCATAGACTACAACGAATTAAATGGAATTGCGACTTTTGCAGCTAATTCTTCTACGGCTACAATTAACATTAACCCCATTGATGATACTATCTATGAAGGCAATGAAACAGTAGTTTTGAGCCTAGTAAATGATGCTAATTATGTGGTTGAAACTGCTACTAATGCCACAGTTGTAATTGCTGATAATGATAAATTAATTGGGAAAACAGACTTAATTCATTTTGTCAACA
>NZ_VIKX01000202.1 GCF_009711935.1 Dolichospermum sp. UHCC 0259
CTCCTATCCCTGTTACTTCCTAATTCCTTTTTAGTGGGGGAGTGTGAACAGTTACGTGAGAACTCATCTTTCTCAAGGATTAGGATTCAGCAAAGAAGACAGAGATATCAATATTCGTCGAATTGGATTTGTGTCTAGTTTATTGAGTCGTCATCAAGTAATTGTGATTGTCTCCGCTATCAGTCCCTATCAAGAAACGAGAGAAGAAGTAAGACAAATGACAGAAAATTTTGTGGAAGTTTATGTCAAAGCATCCTTAGATACTTGCGAAAAAAGAGATGTGAAAGGTTTGTATGCAAAAGCTAGAAGTGGAGAAATTAAACAATTTACAGGTATTGATGATCCCTATGAAGAACCTATCAATCCTGAAATTATTTGTCATACTGAACAGGAAACTGTTAATGAAAGTATTGCTAAAGTAATATATAATTTAGAGAAAATAGGATATATTTCAACTTGATTTAATAATAAATTTATTAAACTAATAACATCAATAAATAAAGATATATTTCCAAATGAATAACCAATCAATCCTAGTTGTTTTGAAAAAGCTCACTCCTGAAAAAATTATCTTTTGTCTTTCTATCATTTTAAGTGTAATCTGTTTTGTCTATTTAACCAAAGGCTATTATTACTTAATCATAGATAAGCAGGGTGCATGGGATTTGCATTCTCGCTGGCAAGAACAGCAATATATTTATCGTGGTTTATATCCTTATGATATTACCAAAGGTTCGCTTCTTGGGGTAGATATAGCGAAGCTGTCACCAGGGGCAAGATAGGCTGAAAGCCTTACTGTGAAAGACTCTCACAACAAGAACACTTCTTTGTAACTTTTTAGACCTCAAACCACCTGAGTTCGACGTAAGAGAATAACTTACAAGTGTTGACGGGAAAGAGTTTCAGGGTTACATAAATTTTTAGCAGTTGTCAATAATTTTCAGTTGTTGACAATTGATTGGGAATAAATAATATAAATTGTAAATTTTTCTTAAAAACCATTAAATAACATTACTAATCATACTTAAGATTGCACCAAAAATTTAAGAATAAAGTAGTTGTTTGAGCAAGGAAAAATTGACAATGGAATTAGAACAATTATTTTGTGCAATAGATGATTTCTGTTTGGATTTTGAAGCAAAATTGAACTCAGAACTAATTTCGAGCCAGTCACAAAAAAGAAAAAGAAAAAGTCTCTTATGTTTAAGTGAAGTCATGACTATTATTGTTCATTTTCACCAATCA
>NZ_VIKX01000203.1 GCF_009711935.1 Dolichospermum sp. UHCC 0259
CCTACTTCTACCTACCCTATAAACTCTCGAAAGTGGGGGGAGAGTGAAAAACTACAATTCGTTCCTGAATAGCTTCTTCTGCTAATCGAACATTCTCTTCTATTGGTATACCTTCTGCTGTCACCATTGGCGCATACCATGTAGCTTCTGAGTCAGGAGTACGACGACTCACTAGAATATTCAAAGCCTCCCAATCATTGGGATGTTTACGTACATAGTCTTTCAACTCAGACCTCGACATTTGAACAAAATTAGGTTTCATCATTAAACCTCCAATTTCCGGCGTTGCTGAATTTAGGTATGCAATTCAAACATTCTATTTCTCAAACTCTTACTCTTTGCGCCTCTGCGCCTCTGCGTGTTAGCGAAGCGGGGCGAAGCCTGATAAAATCATACCTTCATTCACCAACGCCAAATTTCCATTTCATCGCCGGGGAAAATGTATCCCGAATTAAACCAATTTCAAATCAGGATATTCCGCAAACAAATCATCTGATGTCAGTGTATCTCCTTCTGCTTGGGGAGTCCACAAAACTTCAATTGCTAACAGTTGTTCACCGGAAAGACCACCAATTTGACGTAAGGCTTGACGTAAATCATCAGCATTATTAATAGCGGGAATTTCACATTTACCCAAAGTTGCTGCTAATAAGGTGACAATAATATATTCTCCAGGACCTTCACTAATCAAGCGAGTAGGGTTATCCACTTCACCGGGTAAAGCATCTTTACTTAAAACAGCCTTGAGTTGGTTGTTGACATTAGAGAGAGTTTCTTCGCTAAACTTACTGCGTTCAGCTAAAGATAAACGATTAAATTGGGATTCTGCGGAATTTAGTTTTGCTTGTTGAGTTCCCCCACCTGCATATACCCAGTATTCAGGGTGACGCAATAAGGCCAAACTAGCTTCTTGTAAAATTTCGCTTCTTCCGGCTGGGCTGTTGGTATCAGCAGTTTCCGCAATGCGATTTAGTTCGGGTTGCAAATCTCTGGCTTGGGCTAATAAACCAACTTGTAACCGGGTGACAGACACGGAGGGATTGCTGCTATAGCTGACTTCTTCTGTTTCTCCACTGGTAACACGGCGAAAGGTTTGGACTAAAAAATTCGCCATTGCAAAAAAGATTAAAATCCCAAACAACCCACCAAAACCACCGCCGAAACCCCATAAGGGTAAAAGAAACGGAAAGCCAAAACCACCGCCATAAGGGGCATAGTAGCCGCCATTACCTGGCATACTTGTCCGGGGTGCATAAGTGCGGCTAGAAGGCATTCTAAAAGAACCACCACCAATTCTGCCACCACTACGGGCTGCTAAGGCATCATTAGCATGACTGAAAGCTAAGGTTAGCACTAAGCTAAAGATAAAGACGGTTTTTAATAGGGGTTTGAGGAATCCTTGTATTTTTTTACTCATAAGACATTTATGGCGACAACTGTATTTTTATAATTACTTCCCCGGTTTTGAAGAAGTAACACTATCTCTAATCTACCGCTTCTTTTCTTGGTTAGGGTGGAAATAGGGAGAGATTTCTGGCGTTGATAACCGTACAAGGAAATATCTTGAGAATCGAAAAACTTTAGAATCAATTAATAATTTCTCATTTTTAGTGATACCAAACTAATGTAGGGGCGGGGAAACCCCGCCCTAAATTGTATTGTTTTATTTTCTTACCTATTCCCTTTTTCGTAATTTGGATAATTTATTAATATGAAGTGAATCACAAATTATGGAATTATTCAAATATCATAACCCATGATGTAATCATCCAATACAAATCCACTTCCAAAATCTTTGATCTGACTATCAATAATTTTAAATCCAAATCGAGAATAGGCTTTAATGCCCTTTTCATTCCTTTTATTGACATTGAGGATTATTTGTTTTAGGTTCATTGCTTGGGCTTTTTGGCAAACATGAAATAACATCTTTTGACCATAGCCAAAACCATGCAGTGATGGTAGTAAATAACATTTATGTAGTTTTAAATAACTTATATTATTTATCGTTTCTGAACCATAAGATAAATAACCAACTAATTTAGAATTATGTAAAACTTGATCATAAAATATCCCTTGATGATAAATTTCGTTTTCAATTACTCCTATTCCATACATTTTAGTAAGCATATACTCAATTTGTGCATGGCTGAGAATTGTCGAATAATGACTATACCAAATCTCTCGACTGATTTTTCTGAGTTCTGCCAAATTTGTATCTAATAACTGAGTAATGGTAATTGATGAATTATTCATAGAGAAAATTATATTCTAATGAAAATTAAATCTGATGATTCTAAAATTAATTTACCATTTAATTGAGATCATATAGAACTCATATTTGATTTTGGAAATATACGGAGGGTGCTACTATTTAGAAAACAAGATAAAAAGCAGTTATGACAATGGATGATACATTTGACACCCTAAATCAATCCTTATCTATCCCCAAGGTCAAGATTTTGACGATGTTTCGGCTAGGATTGTTTCAAATGGGGTTGAGTATGATGGCTATCTTGACTCTGGGAGTGCTTAACCGCGTCATGATTCAGGAAATCGCAATTTACGGTTTAGCAATTTGTGCCAGTGGTACAGCATTTGCAGCTTTATTAGTCTTGATTTGTAGGTTGGGTTGAGGTATGAAACCCAACAAATGCGTCAGGTTGCGCTGTCGCTAACACACCCTACTAAAGTAAACTAAAGTTGGAGGTAATGATCATGCCAATATTGACATTGAGTGAATCACAAATTATTGAATTAGTCAAACAGCTACCACCAGAAAGTAAACGGGTAGTTTTGTTAGAACTAGCTAGGGAAAGTGAAAATGGGCGTGAGTCTCGCATGGAGTATGCTGAAACTCAACTACATAACTTATGTACTGGACGTGGTTTAAATTGGGATACTATGTCTGAAGATGAACGTGAATCATTTATAGATGATTTAGTGCATGAGGATAGACAGTGCGTTTGATAGTTGTATTTGATACAAATGTTTTGCTCTCTGGTATTGGTTGGAGAAGCAAGCCTTTCCGCTGTCTTGAATTGGCACGTAGCGGTATAATAGAAGGTGTGATATGTCCAGAAATACTTGAGGAAGTTACAGAAAAATTGCAGCAGAAGTTAAAATTTTCAGATACTCAAGTAATTGATACAATAGCTGATTTACTCAGTTTTCTCAGATTAGTAACAATTACTAATACTTTGAATTTTCTGACTACTGACCCAGATGATAATATGGTTTTGGAATGTGCAGTTTTGGCGAATGCAACTCACATTGTTACAGGTGATAAAAAACATTTGTTACCTTTAGTTAGTTATGAAGGTATTGCAGTTTTAAATGCAACAGATTTCCTTACTTTGATATTGTCTGAATCATTAACTTAATGAAATTCTTAATAACAAAAAAGCAGTTATGACAATGGATGATACATTTGACACCCTAAATCAATCCTTATCTATCCCCAAGGTCAAGATTTTGACGATGTTTCGGCTAGGATTGTTTCAAATGGGGTTGAGTATGATGGCTATCTTGACTCTGGGAGTGCTTAACCGAGTCATGATTCAGGAAATCGCCATTCCAGCCACTATAGGTAGTTTAGTATTAGCAATACCTTATTTTATCGCACCGACCAGGATTTTATTTGGGCAAATGTCCGACGCTAAACCCTTCTTAGGTTATCATCGCACGGCTTATGTGTGGGGAGGAGCAGGAATATTTGCGATCGCAGCATTTTTAGCGGTACAAGTAATGTGGCAGTTAAATGCCGCTAATCTTAGTGATAGCTGGACATGGACTACCCAAACCATCGGTTGGACAGCGGTTCTCTGTTTCGTGTTCGCAATTTACGGTTTAGCAATTTGTGCCAGTGGTACAGCATTTGCAGCTTTATTAGTTGATATTTCCGAAGAAGACAACCGTTCCCAAGTTGTGGGTATTGTTTGGTCAATGTTAATGGTAGGGATTATAGTTGGAGCAATTATCAGTTCCAGTTTATTAAAACAATTAAGCACAGACGCACCTCTAGAAACTTTACAAGCGGCAATTAATCGTCTGTTTATAATTGTTCCCAGCATCGTTTTTAGTTTAGCAATTGTGGCAACTATAGGGGTTGAAAAAAAATATTCCCGTTTCTTGAACCGTGCCAATAGAGGCAACCGAGAAGATGGTATAACCTTAAAAGGTGCTTGGAAAATTTTAACAGCTAGTCCACAAACAGGCTTGTTTTTCACATTTTTATTAGTGATGACTATCAGCTTGTTTATGCAAGATCCCATTTTAGAACCTTTTGCAGGGCAAGTATTTAAAATGCCCTTAGCAGAAAGTACCAAACTCAACGTTTTTTACGGTACGGGGATATTAATTTCCTATGGAATTACAGGTTTTTTCATTGTTCCTCGTTTGGGTAAAAAAAGGACTATAAAGTTAGGTTGTATTTTAGTAGCAGTGTCCGCTTTATTAATCGGGTTTTCTGGATTTTCCGCAAATCCATCTCTCCTCAAGTCAACTTTAGTTGTATTTGGTTTATCTACTGGGTTTGTCACTACCGCAGCAGTAACTTTAATGTTAGACTTAACAATTGCCGAAGCTGCCGGTACTTTTATTGGTGCTTGGGGACTTGCCCAGTCTTTATCTAGAGGCATAGCAACTATAATTGGTGGTACTGTTTTAGATATAGGACGCAATTTACTACCAAATAATTTAGTCTTAGCCTATGGCATGGTATTTCTATTAGAAGCTGTGGGAATGTTGATATCAATTTGGTTTTTAAATCGAGTCAATGTTACAGAATTTCAAACCAATACTAAACAAGTTTTAGCCTCTGTTCTTGAAAGTGATTTAGATAATTAAAAACCAACAACTGACAATTGATAACTAAAACATAACCAGGGATACATTCTATGAGTTACTACATTGCACCCAGTTTTCTAGATAAACTTGCAGTTCATATCACCAAAAATTTCTTAAATATTCCAGGGATTCGCGTTCCTTTAATTTTAGGTATTCATGGACGCAAAGGTGAGGGAAAAACTTTTCAATGCGAATTAGTCTTTGAAAAAATGGGTATCGAAGTCACCTTAATATCTGGAGGAGAATTAGAAAGTCCAGACGCGGGAGATCCTGCACGGTTAATTCGATTACGTTATCGAGAAACAGCAGAATTAATCAAAGTACGGGGGAAAATGTGCGTACTGATGATTAATGATTTAGATGCCGGTGCGGGACGTTTTGACGAAGGAACTCAATATACAGTAAATACTCAGTTGGTAAATGCCACATTAATGAATATTGCTGATAATCCCACAGATGTGCAGTTACCGGGAAGTTATGATTCTAATCCTTTATGTCGTGTACCCATTATTGTCACCGGCAATGATTTTTCTACTCTCTATGCACCATTAATTCGTGATGGGAGAATGGATAAATTTTATTGGGAACCAAACCGCGATGATAAAGTAGGAATTGTGGGGGGAATTTTTGCACCTGATGGACTTTCAGACCGAGAAATCACCCAATTAGTTGATACTTTTCCCCATCAATCTATTGACTTTTTCAGTGCTTTGCGTTCTCGAATTTATGATGAACAAATTCGGAATTTTATCCATCAAATTGGGT
Organism: Dolichospermum sp. UHCC 0259; assembly: GCF_009711935.1. Taxonomy (GTDB): domain Bacteria; phylum Cyanobacteriota; class Cyanobacteriia; order Cyanobacteriales; family Nostocaceae; genus Dolichospermum. Next base: position 5,614 of record NZ_VIKX01000203.1, read on the forward strand.
TTGAGAATGTCTCTTTACGAGTTGTTAATAGTTTGGAGGGTCCACCAGCATTTAAAAAGCCAGATTTTACTCTCTCTCATTTAATTGAGTCTGGCAAATTTATGGTGGGTGAACAAAAACGGGTAGAAACTTCTCATTTAGTAGATGAATATAATCGTTTAAATCGCGGTAAAGCTTCTCAAGCAAGTTTACCTGTTGTGGAAAGTCCAGTTAGTAAACCTACGATTAATCAACCTACTCATTTAAGTTTAGAAACGCAAGAACAAGTTCGCCAAATTTTATCTCAAGGTTGTAAAATCGCCATTGAACACGTTGATGAACGGCGGTTTCGGACAGGTTCTTGGCAAAGTTGCGGTGCTTTTAATATTGATGCCCATTCCGATGCTATTTCTACTTTAGAATCTTGTTTATCTGAATATAACGGTGAATATGTGCGTTTGGTAGGAATTGACCCACAAGCAAAAAGACGAGTAGTAGAGACAATTATTCAGCGTCCCAACGGTAAATAATTAGGGGTTGCTGAAAAAGTCTTTTTACAGCAAATTGTCATCAACCCTGGAACAAGAACCCCACCCCCAACCCCGCAAGCGATGAGGGGGCTAGGGTGTGCCTTAATATGATTGGAAATAGCGATCGCCTAATACCTAAAAAGTTAACCTTCATGAATCAATTGCAGCAAAGCCTCCGTTGATGTGACTTGAAGCATAAAGTGAGCCAAAAGCTTATTTTATGCTTCACAAAGCCGA
>NZ_VIKX01000204.1 GCF_009711935.1 Dolichospermum sp. UHCC 0259
GGAAGTAGGGGGAATATTTCTTCCCAATGACAACTGACTAATGACCAATGACTAATGACTAATGACTAATGACGCTAGAATAGGTCTTAAAGTGAAAATTCATTAATTCTAAATGTTTACCATTGACTTAAGCATCAGAAATACTGCTTTCCCCATATCAGTACAACGAAAGTCTACTGAAGATGCCGAAGCTGTTTACCAGCTAATTTTGGCGGCAATGCGTTCTGGAAATCCTGATATTGTGGAACTCAAGTGCGAAGGCAAAACAGAGAAAAAAATTGCTGTCCGTGCTAGTGAAATTTCGGGAGTCCAGATTATCCAAAAAGATAGTGCGGCGACAAGCACTGGTAGAGCGCCTGGCTTTGCTGCTTTTACTGCTGAATAACAAAAGGTATAAACATGACAGCAGTAGGCATTGAAGTTAATAATTTAAACTTCTTTTGGCCTAATGGGGAGCAAGTAATCAAATCTTGCTCTCTTCAAGTACCTAAAGGTGAGTTTTGGATGCTTCTGGGGACAAATGGCAGTGGTAAATCTACGCTTCTGAGATTAATAGCGGGTTTATTAGCTCCTCAATCTGGTGAGGTGACGATTTCACCTGCGGTTGGTTTTGTATTCCAAAATCCTGATCATCAATTGGTAATGCCAACAGTTGGTGTTGATGTGGCTTTTGGATTAGTGGCGGAAAAGTTACAACCTGCTATGGTGAAGGCTAGGGTTGAGGAAGCTTTGGGGGCGGTAAATTTATTGTCTCTACAGCGACGACCTATTTACGCGCTTTCTGGTGGACAAAAACAACGGGTAGCTATTGCTGGAGCGATCGCTCGTCATTGTGATGTTTTATTATTAGATGAACCTACTGCTTTACTAGATCCAGATAGTCAACTCGATTTAGTAGCTAGTGTGCGTAATCTCGTTAAAAGTCGTGGCATTACGGCATTATGGGTAACTCATCGCTTAGAAGAGTTAAATTACTGTGATGGTGCTTTTTTATTGGAAAAGGGTTGTTTAGTTGATTCCGGTGAAGCGGAACGTCTCAAACAGCGCTTAATTCAAGTACATCAATAGGTAGGGGCGCAGGGCCTGCGCCCAGTCAGGAGTCAGCAATACAATCGAGAGGGCGGGGAAACCCCGCCCCTACTGAGATTATTACAGTTAATTAATTATGAATGAAGCTTTATTTAGTGTTGAAAATCTCCGTGTAGCTTATCCTCGACGTGGTGAAGAAGTGGAAAGCTGGGCGGTTGATGATGTATCTTTTATTATTCAACCTGGGGAAAAAATGGGATTGGTGGGAGAGTCCGGTTGTGGAAAATCCACCATTGGCCGGGCAATTATGCGTTTATTGCCTAATTCCAGTCGTACAGAAGGATTAGTGAAATTTCAGGGACAATCTGTATTGGATTTGACACCATTGCAAATGCAAAAGTTTCGTGGTGAAGCAGTGGCTTTGATTTTTCAAGATCCCATGACTCGCCTTGACCCGTTGATGACAATTGGCAATCATTGTATTGAAACTTTACAAGCTCATGCACCGGAGTTATCCAAACAGCAAGCGAAAGAAAAGGCTTTAGCGACTTTGGAAAAGGTAAAAATTCCCGCTAGTCGTTGGAGTCAATATCCTCATGAGTTTAGTGGGGGAATGCGTCAACGGGTAGCTATTGCTTTAGCTTTGTTGTTGAGTCCTAAGTTAATTGTGGCTGATGAACCAACGACAAGTTTAGATGTGACTGTTTCTGCTCAAATTCTCCAAGAACTAACACGATTGTGTGGGGAAGAAAACATGGGATTGTTGTTAATTTCCCATGATTTAGCAATGGTAGGGGAATATTGCGATCGCATCGGAGTTATGTATCAAGGTAAAATGGTAGAAATGGGGAAAACGGCAACTGTATTTGCAAATCCCCAACATGAATATACTCAATCTCTATTAAAAGCAGCTTTACATATTCAAGCAGTTGACGAAGATGGGAATAATAGCCAATCACCAATCACCAATCACCAATCACCAATTCTCAAAATTACAGAACTCAAGCAACATTACACTATAGAACCGAATTTTATTGAACGGATATTTAAGGGAGAAGGACAAACCATTAAAGCTGTAGATGGAATTAACCTAGAATTGTATGCTGGGGAAATTTTAGGCTTAGTCGGAGAGTCCGGTTGTGGGAAAAGTACACTTTCGAGAACCATCTTACAATTGATTAGTCCCACATCGGGAAAAGTCGAATTTTTAGGACAGGAATTAACCAGTTTGTCCCGTCAAGAAATCCGTTCTTCTCGAAGACAAATCCAAATGATCTTTCAAGATCCTCATGCTTGTTTAAATCCAGCCATGACGGTAGGACAAAGTATAGCAGATCCTTTATTAATTCATAATTTAGCTAATACCCAAAAAGCCAAAGAACAGGTTTTATGGATGTTAGAAAAAGTGGGATTAACCCCAGCAGAATTATATTATCACCGTTATCCCGCCGATTTATCTGGAGGACAACAACAACGGGTAGCCATAGCCAGAGCTTTAATTACTCGTCCCAAACTGATAATATGTGATGAACCAGTGAGTATGTTAGATGCCAGCGTGCAAACACAAGTTTTGGATTTGATGTTACAACTCAAAGCAGAATTTGATTTAACCTATTTGTTTATTACCCATGATTTGTGGTTGGCAAGATTTTTGTGCGATCGCATCGCCGTCATGAATGGTGGTAAAATAGTAGAACTAGGACAGACTAAACAAATCTTTGCCCACCCCCAACATCCCTACACCCAAACCCTCCTCGCTGCTGCACCTCTCCTCGCAAAAGCTTAGTGTCAAGGAGTCAGGAGTCAGGAGAAAGAAAGAAGAAAGAAGCAATAAAATCACCAATCACCAATTACCAACTACCCATTACCAATTACCTATTACCCATTACCAAAGTAATAAATGTCTAAAAATCCACCCGCTAATTCTTATAAAAATAAAACCTATTCCCCAGACAAATGGCAAGAGAGAATAGCACAAATAGCATATCGTTTTAATCGCCAATATCAAAATCAGAAATTTGAATTACCCGACGAAGTTCAAGAAATGCCAATATATAAAGAATGGAAAAATGGCAGATTAAGTGAGAGAATAGTTTCACCATTTTGGGAAATTGCTCAACCTCAAAAAAACGAACATTGTTTAGATATTGGTTGTGGTGTCAGCTTTTTAATCTATCCTTGGAGAGATTGGCAAGCATTCTTTTATGGGCAAGAAATTAGTAATATTGCCAGAGATACTCTTAATTCTCGTGGTTCACAATTAAATTCAAAATTATTCAAAGGTGTAGAACTAGGACCATCCCACCATTTAAACTATCCTGAAAATCAATTTGATTTAATAATTGCCACAGGATTTAGCTGCTATTTTCCCCTAGAATATTGGCAAGCCGTTTTAACCGAAGTTAAACGAGTATTGAAACCAGGGGGACATTTTGTCTTTGATATTCTTAATTCCGAACAGCCTTTAGCAGAAGATTGGGCTGTGTTAGAAACTTACTTGGGTGCAGAGGTATTTCTCGAACCTGCTACAGAGTGGGAAAAAACCATTAAAGCTGGGGGTGCAAAAATAGTTAAAAAACAATTAGGAGAATTATTCGAGTTGTACAAAGTCCGGTTTTAAGATAAAATATCAAAATCTATAGCAGACCTAAATCTTTCAAACTGTTGCGTGTAATCTCGATTCTAGCTGGTAAATCATCTGGTTTATTGATATCAATATTTGTGGCAAAAAAATAGACATTTTTATTTTGTTCCACATAACCCACAAACCAACCTCTTTGGGGTTTACTACCAGTTAACCATCCCGTTTTAGCTCGCAGTGTATAATCGGGAGTTTGTTCACGCACCATGATATCTTTGACAAGATCCATTGTTCGTTTTGAAAAAGGTAAATTACCTTGATACAACCTTTGCAAAAAATCAATTTGTGCTTTGGGTGTAATTTTCAGAGGGACTTGCAGCCAAAAACGATCAATATCTGCGGAAGTACCAATCTGTCCGTTACCATAACCAACTTTATCAATCCATTGCTGCATTCGTTCATAGCCAACTTTCCGGGCAAGAACTTGATAAAACCAGACAGTTGAATTTTTGAAACCTTGACGTAAATTTGTATCTTGATTCCAACCCGGAAAATCTCGATAAATTCCATCCCAAGTCAAGATAGCCACATCATCAGCAATCACACCTGTTTCCAAAGCTGTCAAAGCGTTGAAAATTTTGAAAGTTGAAGCTGGAGTAAAAGCCGTGACATTTCGCTGAGGATTGTGTTCATAGGTGCGATTGTTTTTGGAATCATAAATTATGATTGATCCTGTTACCCCAAATTTTTGGAAATGTCGCCCTAAATCTGGAACTCTAACCTTGACTTTTGCTGAATCTGGAGATAACACAGGGGCTGTTTGTGCCTGAACATAGATTGACCCAAAGCTAATAGTGATTATAGCTGTAAATGCCAAACTGAGCGATCGCACAGAACTCAGCACCAGCGGTGAACACCAAATAGGAAACAAGATTTTTCTCCATTGAAATTTAAAGACAATCAACAGAAAATGATAAATTTTCCAGTGAGAGTGTATTATTTGGAAATATTTTACCAAGAATTTTGCCCAAATAGCCGCAATGATCATCCGCCATGCCGTAGAATCTGATTTACCCGCCATTGTCGCCATTTACAACGCTGCTGTCCCTAGCCGCATGGCTACTGCTGATTTAGAACCTGTGTCTGTAGAAAGTCGTTTAGCTTGGTTTCAAGGACGAGTCCCCTCACAACGTCCCCTATGGGTAGTAGAAAACGAAGGTGTAATTGCTGGATGGTTAAGTTTTCAATCATTCTACGGTAGACCGGCTTACCATTCTACTGCGGAAATTAGTATTTATATTTCCCCAAATTTTCAAGGACGTGGTTTGGGAAAACAACTTTTAGAAAAAGCCATTGAGGAAAGTCCCAATTTAGGTTTAAAGACTTTAGTTAGTTTTATTTTCGCCCACAATCAACCCAGTTTGAAGTTATTTGCCTGGTTTGGATTTCAAGCTTGGGGGAATTTACCGAAAATTGCTGATTTAGACGGAGTGGAACGAGATTTGATGATTTTGGGTCTGCGGGTGATATAGGAAAAATTCAGAATTTAGATTTAAAAATAGCTTACCATAAAGCTTTTCAATTCAAATAAATTAACCCAACCTTTCCCTCAGCCACAAAGCTAACAAAGGCATAGCTAACCGATAACCATGTTCAGCATCATAAATCAAACCCTTATGCTGTAACCCAGTTAACGCACCTTGCAGACTCCCACCCCGTGAAAGTCCATGCTTTTGAATATACTCCTTACTCTGAGGTTTATCAGTAGGATCAATAGCCAAAGATTCTAATAAATGTACCTGATTTGCTGGTAACAACATCAGCAAAGATTCATAAGTCATTGATAAATCTTTCAACAATCCTGCTATAGCTTTTTGAACATCTTCCTCCCGAATTAAACCATCTGCACAACGCGACGCAGATAACCGCCGAATAATCGCCATCCCATCGCCAATATGTCCCTGTACCGCCTCTAAAAATAGCTGTAAGGCTTGACTATGACAATCAAAAGTAAAACCTTCCGTGTGTAATATTTCCCTCGCCCACAAGGCTACAACGTCCTTAGCTAAAGGAGGTAACTGAATAGTTTCTATTGGATAATTAGTATCATCTGGATGTTGACTAGACTCAGCAATCGTAGCTATCAACACATAACTAACATGAGGATAAGCCTTAACTTCTTTTCTAAATGTAGTTTCCCATAAACCATGACGATCCCAAGAACGAATATGGGGAAAACTTTGTAAAATCAGTAATATTCTTTGATTTAAATCAACAGCCATTATTTCCAATAAGTCTAACAAATTAGCAAAAGCTTGCCATAATTGTTCTTGTTCCAAAGAAAGAATTAGTTTTAATTGACTTTCAGAATTAAAAGTAAAAAATTCCGAAGTATTTTCATTCAACCAATTTTGAATTTTTTCCGCTTCCCAGTTTTGACTAATCGCTTCCGCTAGTAATTGTACAAATCTCTCCGCTTCCGTAGCGCGAATACAGTCTATTTCCAAGATAACTGTATTCACCTCCTGTGCTGCACCTCTAACTAAAGTGCGTCTCCCACTACCAGGAACTCCAGTAATTAACAAATCACCATCTTTTGCCAGTATTTCAATAATCCGCTGAAATTCTACAGAACGCCCAATTAATTGTAAGGGAGTAGACAAATTTAAATTCACTTAGTTCTCGCTTTTACGTAATATATTATAATAACTATTAAGCTAAATTTAAAGGCAACTATGGTTAGTACAATCACTAAACCAAACAATATTACCCCAGAAAAGACCCTAGCAGAACAGCGAGTAGTTTTCCACAATATCAGTTGGCAAAATTATCAGCAAATTTTAGCAGCATTAGGGCAAAGTCGTTCTTCTCGACTTATCTATGATCAAGGGACATTAGAAATTACCATGCCATTAGAAGAACATGAAAGTGCTACCAGATTAATTGAACGATTCATCTGCATTTTGGTAGAAGAAATGGGTTTAAAAATTAAAACAATGGGTTCAACTACCTTAAATCGTGATGATTTACAAAGAAGTGCTGAACCTGATAACTGTTATTACATTCAAAATCAACCTCAAGTAGTTGGAAAAAAAGTTGATTTAAATGAAGATCCACCACCAGACTTGATTGTAGAAGTAGATATTACTCATACTGACATCAATAAACTTGCTTTTTATGCCAGTATGAAAGTACCAGAATTTTGGCGTTATAACGGTGAGATATTGCGAATTTATCAACTTCAAGATCATCAATATATTGAAGGAGAAAAAAGTCCCACATTTTCTATAATCACCAAAGCAAAACTTTATCAATTTTTGCAAGATTGCCAAATAGATGAAGTACAGGCTAGTAAATCTTTTCGTACTTGGGTACAACAGGAAATGCAGAATTGAGATATCCCCAAATAAACAGTAGGGGTGGGGTTTCCCCACCCTGGTAATCTGCCTAACTAGCTAACAGTGTCTTTTCCAAAGGAGTCCAGCGGAAAGTGCGATCGCCACCTCTCTCAATCACCACCTTAACCCTTGGTTCTAACTTAGGCAAATTCATCAAATACTCAACTTCCTGATCAGAAAGAATATATCCCTCAATAATCCACAACACCAACCCCTTCGACTTAGGAGGTAATTGTGCCAAATGGGAACTGATCATTGGTGGTAAATAATATACATCACCCACAGCCGCACCACTACTATTGCTTCTTTTACCTAAATGTGGTGGTCTGACACCATGAACTTGCGTCAGATAAGCAGCCACATCACCCAATCCTCTCGCAGTAATGTGGAGGCCAACATAGCCAGCAGCCCTTAATCGGCGCAGATACCGACCTTCATAGCCCCCCTCCAGAGGAACATAAACACCCAGCGCCCCAAATTTCTCCAAATTGCGGATGAAACCGTTGCCAGTGGTAATTAGTGCCATATATTTTCTTCCTATCCCACTTAGATATCTCTATTATTCACTCTCTAGTGGTAGATTAAGTTAAATGAACCTGCATATTTTCAACAATTTTGAAAATTCACAGCCGGAACATGGGTGATTTTCCCTACCCACATCTCAGCATCCCATAACAAAGCAAAAAAACACTAGACAAAAATTAAAGAATAGTTTATATTATTAGATTGTGACCGAATAGTATAATTAGATAGCCATCTTTCTTATTTAGACATTCTAGTTAGTCCTAGCATTTGAGTTTTTAGTTAGTTTCCCCAAAAGAATAAAACTGGCTCACTCCATAAGAGACTGCTAAACTAAAAAAGCTTTCAGGTCAAATAAAGAGCCAAAGTCATATTTAAGCTCCCACACCGAATCACTCCCGTAAATCCTAAAAAAATTAGGCAAAACCTTAAACAATAGTTTAGGGCATGAGAATAAGTAGTTCCTTAGCAATAATGTTGGTTTCATGGCATTATGTTAAGACTAAGGAAAAGGATACTGAGGGTCAATAACCACTTAAGTCCTGCTACAACGGTAGAGTGCCAAAGCAACTGCTTGGACGAAAGCATTGCTGCACAAAGCGCAAAGCCATCAAGCCTCGCATTGAATTCCAGAAGTAATACCTTCTCAATAGAGTAGGAAGTTATTCCTGTTATTGTGATTGAGTAAGTGAAAATAAACAAATTCACTAAAACAAAAGGGACAAAAACTGTTGCGTCGCCAAGAATTTGCACTGTCTAACGCCAGTCCAAATTTTAGAGGTAAAGTTTACACTCAAGCGACAGTAGCAAAGCCCGTCCCCATTCGACTTCCAGGTTTAGCTCAAAAAAATAAAACGAAAGGAGAACCAGTAACTGTGTCTGTAGGTATTCTCGGCACCAAACTGGGCATGACCCAAATCTTTGATGAAGCAGGAGTCTCCATTCCTGTTACCGTCATCAAAGCCGGTCCATGCACCGTTACGCAAGTTAAAACGAAACAGACCGACGGTTACTCTGCCATTCAAGTTGGTTATGGCGAAGTCAAACCCAAGGCACTGAACAAACCATTGTTGGGACATTTGGCTAAGTCATCCGCTCCAGCAGTCCGTCATCTAAATGAATATCGCACCGATAGCGCTGGTGATTATGCTTTAGGTCAAGAAATTAAAGCAGATATTTTTAGTGCAGGTGAAATGGTAGATGTAGTTGGTACGAGTATTGGTCGCGGTTTTGCCGGCAACCAAAAGCGGAACAACTTTGGTCGCGGTCCCATGTCACACGGTTCTAAGAACCATAGAGCGCCAGGTTCTATCGGTGCTGGTACAACCCCAGGTCGTGTTTATCCCGGTAAAAGGATGGCAGGACGTTTAGGCGGTACTCGTGTCACAATTCGCAAATTGACAGTAGTACGAGTAGATGCAGAACGCAACTTAATCCTCATTAAAGGAGCTATCCCTGGCAAACCAGGAGCTTTAGTAAGCGTCGTTCCTGCAACTATAGTTGGTAAAAAATAGTCATTTAGTCATTGGTCAGTAGTCATTAGTTAGTAGCAAAAATGCGGACAACTGACAACTGACAACCGGCAACTGACAAAAGACAACTGACAAAGGACACAAAGATGGTAGAGAGTGTAATTAAAAATTGGCAAGGAGAGCAAGTTGGAGAGACAAACTTCGACTTACGAGTTGCCAAAGAAACAACAGCGGCGCATATCGTACACCGCGCCCTAGTCAGACAAATGACCAATTCTCGTCAGGGAACTGCCAGCACCAAAACTCGTGCAGAAGTTCGTGGTGGTGGTCGTAAACCTTGGCGACAAAAAGGCACAGGTCGCGCCCGTGCTGGTTCTATCCGTTCACCATTGTGGCGTGGAGGCGGTGTGATCTTTGGACCAAAACCCAGAGACTTCGACCTAAAAATGAACCGCAAAGAACGCCGTTTGGCATTGCGGACAGCCTTTGTTAGTCGTGTTGAAGATTTAATTGTTGTTGAAGAATTTAGCAACGAATTACAGCGTCCTAAAACAAAGGATCTCGTAGCAGCATTAGCGAGATGGGGTGTTGCACCAGAACAAAAGTCACTATTAATTTTGTCTGAAATTGCAGAAAACGTGCTTTTATCGGCTCGCAATATCGAAAACTTAAAACTGATTCCTGCTGACCAGTTAAACGTCTACGATTTGCTCCATGCTGACAAAATTATCGTCACATCATCAACCCTAGAGAAGATCCAGGAGGTATACAGTGCCTAAAGTAGTTGCCACCCGTGATCTACCAGATTTAGTGCGTCGCCCCATTCTCACCGAAAAAGCGACCATGCTCATGGAACAAAACAAATATACATTTGAAGTAATTCCTAAAGCCACTAAGCCACAAATTAGAGCCGCAATTGAAGACCTATTTGCAGTTAAGGTCGTCAAAATCAATACCGCTAACCCACCACGCAAACAAAAGCGAGTAGGTAGATTTATTGGATACAAACCCCAATACAAGCGAGCTATTGTTACTGTTGCTCCTGGGGACGAAGAAAAAATCAGAAAAGTTCTCTTCCCAGAAGTCTAAAAATTTTAGATTTTAAATTTTAGATTTGAGATTGGGCTAATAAATCAAGAAAATGCCAAACAACAATTAAAAATCAGAAATTGAAATCAAAAAATTCTGACTCCGAAATCAAAAATCAAAACTCCAAAACTGAACTATGGGTACTCGTTCTTATCGCCCTTATACCCCCAGTACTCGCCAAGTTATCATCTCCGACTTTGCCGAAATTACGAAAACTGAGCCAGAAAAATCATTAACTGAATCAGTTCATCGTCCCAAAGGTCGGAACAATCAAGGGCGGATAACCAGCCGTCGTCGGGGTGGCGGACACAAACAACTTTACCGCATTATTGACTTTAAGCGAGATAAGCGGAATATACCTGCTACAGTTACAGCCATTGAATACGATCCTAACCGGAATGCGCGGATCGCTTTGTTGTTGTATGAAGATGGCGAAAAACGTTACATCTTGCAACCAAATGGCATGACAGTAGGGACAAAGATCATTGCTGGTCCTGAGTCACCTATCGAAGATGGTAATGCCTTACCTTTATCGAATATTCCCTTAGGTACTGGTGTTCACAACGTCGAAATGACCCCAGGTAAAGGTGGTCAAATTGTCCGTGCTGCTGGTGCAGTAGCACAAGTTGTTGCTAAAGAAGGCAACTATGTGACATTGAAGTTACCTTCAGGGGAAGTCCGGTTGATTCGGCGTGATTGCTACGCCACCATTGGACAAGTCGGTAATACAGACGCAAGAAACCTCAGTGCTGGTAAAGCTGGACGAAATCGCTGGAAAGGCCGTCGTCCCAAGGTTAGAGGTAGTGCCATGAACCCAGTAGATCACCCACATGGTGGTGGTGAGGGTAGAGCGCCTATCGGTAGATCCGGTCCTGTAACACCTTGGGGTAAACCTACGTTAGGTGCTAAGACACGTAAACGCAAAAAAGCCAGCACTAAGTTGATTATCCGTCGTCGCCGCAAATCCTCTAAACGTGGTCGTGGTGGCCGTCAGTCTTAGAATTTTAGATTTTAAATTTTGGATTTTAGATGGGAGGCTATTAATGGACATTAAATGTTCAACTAATTAATCCATAGATAATTTATCCAAAATCCAAAATCCGAAATCCAAAATAGGTAAATCCAAAATCCAAAATTGAACTATGGGTCGTTCTTTAAAAAAAGGTCCTTTTGTTGCTGACCATCTGCTCAAGAAAATTGAGAAGTTAAACGCAAAAGATGAAAAACAAGTGGTTAAAACTTGGTCGAGAGCTTCGACCATTTTGCCCTTGATGGTAGGTCATACTATCGCTGTTCATAATGGACGGCAGCACGTTCCTGTATTTGTCAATGAACAAATGGTAGGACATAAGTTAGGAGAATTTGCTCCTACCCGTACCTACAGAGGTCATGGCAAAAGTGACAAAAAATCAGGGAGATAGTCATTAGTCAGTAGTCAGTGGTCATTTAGTCCTCTTGCAACTGACAACCGCTGACAATAGACAACTGACAAACATAGAGTAAGTTATGAAAATGGCAACTGACACTACTGAAGTTAAGGCGATCGCCCGTTATATACGCATTTCTCCCTATAAAGTGCGCCGTGTACTTGACCAAATTCGCGGGCGTTCATACAGAGAAGCACTAATTATTCTCGAATTTATGCCCTATGGTGCTTGTGACCCCATCTTAAAGGTTCTCAGAAGTGCCGCAGCTAACGCAGAGCATAATGCTGGTTTGGACAGAGCCAGTTTGGTGATTAGTCAAGCCTATGCTGACCAAGGCCCAGTGCTAAAACGGTTTCAACCCAGAGCGCAAGGTCGAGCTTACCAAATTCGCAAACCAACGTGTCATATCACTGTTGCTGTTTCCGCTGGCGCTACTGCTGAGTAAACAGCCATATAGGCACAAAAAAATTGCGTACAGTAAGAAATTTTAGAGGAAGCTTTTGTGGGACAGAAAATTCATCCAGTCGGCTTTCGACTGGGTATAACTCAAGAACACCAATCCCGTTGGTTTGCAGAACCTGACCGTTATCCAGAACTTCTACAGGAAGACTACAAACTCCGTCAGTATATTGAACAAAAACTAGGTAGATACGCTCAAAATAACGCCGGTATTTCCGAAGTGAGAATTGAGCGCAAAGCTGATCAGATCGACCTAGAAGTTCGTACAGCTAGACCAGGTGTGGTTGTAGGTCGGGGTGGTCAAGGTATTGAATCATTGCGTCTTGGACTACAAGGAGCTTTGGGTGGTAATCGCCAAATCCGCATTAACGTTGTTGAAGTCCAACGAGTTGATGCTGATGCTTACCTGATTGCTGAATACATTGCTCAACAATTAGAACGTCGGGTTTCCTTCCGTCGAGTTGTGCGTCAAGCAATTCAACGCGCTCAAAGAGCAGGTGTCCAAGGAATCAAAGTTCAAGTCGGTGGTCGGCTCAACGGTGCAGAAATTGCCCGCTCTGAGTGGACTCGTGAAGGTCGAGTTCCTCTCCACACCTTACGCGCTGACATTGACTATTCTGGCTGCACAGCTAAGACAATTTACGGGATTCTCGGCATTAAAGTTTGGGTATTTAAAGGAGAAATTATTCCTGGTCAGGAACAAGCTCCCGCCCAACCCGCCAGAGAACGTGACCGTGACCGCGACCGGGGAGATCGGGACCGTGAACCTCGTCGTCGTCAACAACAACGTCGCCGTCAACAGTTTGAAGACCGCTCCAATGAATCCTAGTCAATGCTCAAGAGTCAGTGGCGAAAAAACTGACAACTGACAACTGACAACTGACAACCGACAACTGACAAATCATGTTAAGTCCTAGAAGAACTAAATTCCGCAAACAACAACGCGGACGCATGGAAGGTCTTGCCAGCCGAGGCAGTACCCTCAATTTTGGGGATTTTGGACTCCAAGCCCAAGAACCATCTTGGATTACCTCACGGCAAATCGAGGCTTCCCGTCGGGCAATGACTCGGTATATTCGCCGGGGTGGCAAAATCTGGATTCGGATTTTCCCTGACAAACCAATCACCATGCGTCCTGCTGAAACCCGGATGGGTTCTGGTAAAGGTAACCCAGAGTTTTGGGTAGCCGTAGTCAAACCAGGCCGGATCATGTTTGAAATTGGCGGCGTTACTGAAGAAATTGCCCGCGAAGCTATGCGATTGGCTGACGCTAAGTTACCAATTAAGACCAAATTTATTGTGCGCTCTCAACCACAGGAGCAGGAGTAGGTTATGCCTCTTCCCAAGATTGCGGAAGCTAGAGAATTAAATGACGAAAGACTGGCCGAGGAAATTGTCGCTGTTAAGAGACAATTGTTCCAGTTGCGCTTGCAAAAAGCCACAAGACAGCTAGAAAAGCCTCACCAGTTCAAACACGCACGCCATCGTCTCTCCCAATTGCTGACAGTAGAAGGAGAACGGAAACGGGCGGCAAGTCTTTCAGACCAAGAGCAAAAGTAGGAAATTATGGCAGTCAAAGAACGAGTTGGCTTGGTAGTGAGCGATAAAATGCAAAAAACTGTGGTAGTAGCCATAGAAAACCGCGCTCCTCACCCCAAGTACGGCAAAATCGTAGTTCAAACCCGCCGCTATAAAGTTCACGACGAAGAGAATACCTGTAAAACAGGCGATCGCGTGCGGATTCAAGAAACCAGACCCCTGAGCAAAACCAAGCGTTGGCAAGTTACAGAAATTCTGAACACCAAAGCTACATAGTAAACAGTTGTATTAACTTACAACGACCCCAAAAGAGAGACCAGTTGTGATTCAACCCCAATCTTATCTGAATGTCGCAGATAATAGCGGTGCTAAAAAACTAATGTGCATCCGCGTATTAGGTGCAGGTAACCGTCGTTATGGTGGCGTAGGCGATAGAATTATCGCCGTTGTCAAAGAGTCTTCACCCAACATGGCTGTCAAAAAGTCTGATGTTGTAGAAGCAGTAATCGTACGTACTCGTAAAGCTATTACTCGTGATAGCGGTATGTGCATCCGTTTTGACGATAATGCCGCAGTGATTATCAACAAAGAAGGTAATCCTAGAGGTACACGGGTATTTGGACCCGTAGCTCGAGAACTGCGCGATAAAAACTTTACTAAAATTGTTTCTCTGGCTCCGGAGGTGCTGTAATGGCAAAGCGCCCACAACCCAAAGTTTTTCATAAAATGCACGTCAAAACAGGTGATACTGTGCAAGTCATCGCCGGCAAAGATAAAGGTAAAGTTGGTGAAGTGATTAAAGCACTACCACAACTGAGCAAAGTCCTTGTCAAAGGTGTCAACATTAAAACCAAGCACGTGAAACCCCAGCAGGAAGGCGAATCAGGGCAAATAGTCACCCAGGAGTACCCCATTCATAGCTCCAATGTGATGCTCTATTCTACCAAGCAAAACGTTGCTAGTCGCGTCTGCTACACTTTCACCGCCGAAGGCAAGAAAGTGAGAATGCTCAAAAAAACAGGTGAGATTTTAGATAAATAAGCTGGTGAATTAGGATGAGATTTTAGATTTTCTACCAAAATCTCAAATCCAAAATCCAAAATCCAAAATCCAAAATCTAAAATTCCCTGACCAAGACCAGGGAATAACAGGACAAACACTATGGCCATCACACGACTCAAAACCGTATATCAAGAGACAATTACTCCCAAGTTGATTAACCAGTTTCAATACACCAATGTGCATCAAGTGCCAAAGGTGATTAAGGTAACTATTAACAGAGGTTTGGGAGAAGCTGCTCAAAACGCTAAATCACTAGAGGCATCCATCAGCGAAATAGCCTTGATCACTGGACAAAAACCTGTGGTAACACGGGCCAAGAAAGCGATCGCCGGCTTTAAAATTCGTCAAGGAATGCCCGTCGGGATTATGGTGACACTCAGAGGCGAACGGATGTACGCCTTCTTAGATCGTCTGATTAACCTGACACTACCCAGAATCAGAGACTTTCGCGGTGTCAGCCCCAAAAGCTTTGACGGACGTGGCAATTACACTCTGGGTGTGCGCGAACAGCTAATTTTTCCAGAAGTGGAATATGACAGAATCGATCAAGTCCGGGGTTTAGATATTTCTATCATCACCACGGCAAAAACCGACGAAGAGGGCCGCGCCTTACTTAAGGAAATGGGAATGCCCTTTCGCGATCAATAAGTTCATCTAAAGAGGGAACGATGGCGGCTAACGACACAATTGCAGATATGCTGACGCGCATCCGCAATGCCACTATGGCAAGGCATCAAACTACGCAAGTACCAGCTACAAAGATGACCCGTAGTATTGCTAAGGTACTGCGAGAAGAAGGCTTTATTGCGGAAGTTGAAGAAGCAGGAGAAGGAATTAAGCGTAACCTAGTTATTTCCCTGAAATACAAAGGTAAAAATCGCCAACCCTTAATCACTGCCCTAAAACGAGTGAGTAAACCAGGTTTGCGTGTTTACTCCAACAGAAAAGAATTACCAAGAGTGCTAGGCGGTATCGGTATTGCCATTATTTCTACATCCAGTGGGATTATGACTGACCGCGAAGCACGTCGCCAAAATCTAGGCGGTGAAGTGCTTTGCCACGTTTGGTAGTCGTCATTGGTCATTGGTCATTGGTCAGTGGCAAAACAACGAAAAACTGACAACTGACAAAAAACAACTGACAAAGAACAAAAAATCATGTCTCGTATTGGTAAACGTCCAATTACCATTCCCGCCAAAGTGCAAGTGGCGATTGATGGTGTCAAAGTAGTGGTGAAAGGTCCAAAAGGTGAACTTTCCCGTCAACTACCTAACAATGTCATACTCTCCTTAGATGGAGAAACATTGCTAGTTACTCGTCGTGATGAAACCCGCACCTCCAGACAAATGCACGGTCTAAGCCGCACCTTAGTGGCCAATATGGTGGAGGGAGTATCCCAGGGTTTTCAACGTCGCTTGGAAATCCAAGGGGTTGGTTATCGCGCCCAACTTGAAGGCCGTAACCTAGTTTTAAATATGGGTTATAGCCATAAAGTGCAAATTGAACCACCAGAAGGGATTCAATTTGCCGTAGAAGGTACTACTAATGTCATAGTCAGCGGCTATGACAAAGAAATTGTCGGGAACACAGCCGCTAAAATTCGTGCAGTCCGTCCGCCTGAACCTTACAAAGGTAAAGGTATTCGCTATGCAGGTGAAGTGGTCAGACGCAAAGCTGGTAAGACTGGTAAGGGTGGTAAGAAGTAAATATGAAACTTACACGCAAAGAATCAAAACAACGTCGTCATCGGCGCGTTCGTGGCAAAGTTACCGGTTCTACAGAACGTCCTCGCTTGGCTATATTTCGATCCAATGAGCATATTTACGCTCAAGTAATTGATGATACCAAGCAAGAAACTATAGTAGCCGCATCAACCGTAGAACCAGAATTGAAATCTAATATCGCTTCTGGTGCTAACTGTGACGCATCAGTGCAAGTTGGTAAATTGGTAGCTGTCCGCGCCCTAGAAAAAGGGATCACCAAAGTTGTTTTTGACCGTGGTGGCAACCTCTATCATGGTCGCATTAAAGCACTAGCAGAAGCGGCACGCGAAGCCGGTCTAGATTTCTAAGTCCGTCAGTAGTCAATAGTCAGTAGCAACTGACAACTGACAACTGACAACTGACAACTGACAACTAAAAGAGAGCATTGATTATGGTAACCGGTCGTCGTAAAGCAAGCCGTACAAAAAAAGAAGAAACCACCTGGCAAGAGCGAGTTATTCAAATCCGCCGGGTGAGTAAAGTCGTCAAAGGTGGTAAAAAACTCAGCTTCCGTGCCATTGTCGTCGTTGGTAATGAACGTGGACAAGTCGGAGTTGGAGTAGGCAAGGCATCAGATGTAATTGGTGCAGTTAAAAAAGGTGTCGCTGATGGTAAAAAACATCTGATTGACATTCCTATCACCAAATCTAATTCTATTCCTCACCCCATTGATGGCATCGGTGGTGGAGCTAAAGTCATGATGCGCCCAGCCGCACCAGGTACAGGGGTAATTGCTGGGGGTGCTGTACGGACTGTATTAGAGTTGGCAGGAATACGTAATATTCTTGCTAAACAATTAGGTTCAAATAACCCTTTGAACAACGCCAGAGCCGCAGTTAATGCTCTATCTACCCTGCGAACATTAAGTGAAGTTGCGGAAGATCGCGGTATCGCCATTGAGAAACTCTATATTTAGTCACCCTTTGTATCAGACTCTCAATCTAAAATCCAAAATCTAAAATCTAAAATCACAAACCAAAATGAGACTTAATGATGTTAAGCCCCAAAAAGGCTCAAAAAAACGCCGTAAGCGCGTAGGTAGAGGTATTTCTGCTGGACAAGGTGCTAGTGCTGGTCTAGGGATGCGGGGTCAAAAATCCCGTTCCGGTAGTGGGACAAGACCAGGTTTTGAAGGTGGTCAACAGCCATTGTACCGCCGGATACCTAAACTCAAGGGCTTCCCCCTGATTAATCGCAGAGTTTACACTACGATCAATGTAGAGAAATTAAATAATTTACCTGCTAACTCAGAAGTAACTTTAGAGTCCTTAAAACAGTGCGGTATTTTAACCACTGTTAAAGGTGAACTGAAAATTTTGGGTAATGGGGAATTGAATGTTCCTCTTCAGGTAAAAGCTGCTGCTTTCACAGGCCAGGCTCGCGCCAAAATTGAGGCTGCTGGTGGGAGTTGCGAAACTGCATAAAGGATTGAGGATGAGAAATCTTATCTCTTGGTGATTGGGGAAGAGGTCATTGGGGAGGAGATCATTGGTCAATAGATACCCTAATCATCTTCATCATATAAATCACGTAAATCATAGTTAAGACTTCATACTTCAAAGGTAAAACTCTATGATCAGTCGAGACAAAGCCCCAACGGCTCAAGAAACTTTTATGCAGATGGCGCAAGCAGCCGGACTGAGAGGTAGGCTGCTTGTCACTGTCGGTATTTTAATTTTGGTTCGCCTGGGTATCTTTTTACCTGTCCCAGGAATTGATAGACCTAAGTTTGCTGAAGCTATATCGGGCAACAATTCCATCTTCGGTTTATTAGATATATTCTCTGGGCGGGGACTCTCTACTTTGGGAATCTTTGCCTTGGGGATTTTGCCCTTTATTAATGCCTCAATTATCATCCAATTGCTTACTGCGGCTCTGCCATCTTTAGAAAATTTACAGAAAAATGAAGGGGAAGCAGGTCGGCGGAAAATATCGCAAATTACCCGCTATGTGACTGTAGTTTGGGCAGTTATTCAAAGTGTGGCGTTTTCGGCCTTATTTCTCCAACAATTTGCCAAGACACCAGGTCCGGTATTTGTAGCAGAAACTGCGATCGCCCTAACTGCTGGTTCAATGTTCGTCATGTGGGCATCAGAACTGATTACTGAACGGGGGATTGGCAATGGTGCATCTTTGTTGATTTTTGTCAACATTGTGGCTTCTTTACCTAAATCTCTGGGCGATACCATTGACTTGGTACAAGTTGGTGGCAGGGAAATTGTCGGGCGCGTCATCGTCCTGTTACTAGTTTTTATGTTCACAATCGTGGGTATTGTGTTCGTACAGGAAGGAATGCGCCGCATCCCTATTATTTCTGCCCGTCGTCAGGTAGGCAGAAGGGTTTTAGCAGAACAGCGGAGTTATTTACCTCTACGCCTTAATTCGGGCGGGGTAATGCCGATTATTTTTGCAGCAGCAATCTTAAGTTTGCCACTTTTAGTCGCCAATTTCACTAAAAATCCCGAATTAGCAAACATTGTTAATACCTATTTAAGTCCCGGTGGTTCTGCACCTTGGGTATATGCCCTCGTTTACTTAACTTCCATTGTTTTCTTTAGTTACTTCTATTCTTCGTTGATTCTCAACCCAGTAGACGTGGCTCAAAATTTGAAAAAAATGGGTTCTAGTATTCCCGGTATTCGTCCCGGAAAAGCTACTAGTGAGTATATTGAAAAGGTCACAAACCGACTGACTTTTTTAGGGGCTATCTTTTTAGGCTTGGTGGCAATTATTCCTACAGCCGTAGAAAGTGCTTTGAAAGTTCCCACATTTAAGGGTTTGGGGGCAACATCTTTGTTAATTTTGGTTGGTGTAGCAATTGATACGGCTAAACAAATCCAAACTTACGTTATCTCTCAGCGTTATGAAGGAATGGTGAAACAATAGTGACGCGATTAATCTTCTTGGGACCACCGGGTGCTGGTAAAGGAACTCAAGCTAAAACCTTGGCTGCATTTTTGCAGATTCCCCATATTTCTACAGGTGACATTTTACGCCAAGCTATTCAAGACAAAACAGCTTTGGGAATACAAGCCCAAAACTTTATGGATAAAGGCGAATTAGTCCCCGACAAATTAGTAGAAGATATGGTTGAAGAACGCCTGAAACAACCAGATGCCCAAACCGGTTGGATTTTAGATGGCTTTCCTCGTAAAGTTACACAGGCAGAGTTTCTGGCAGAATTACTTAAAAGTCTAGGACAGGGTGGTGAACAGGTAATTAATCTGGATGCACCAGATGAAGCTGTGATTACCCGGTTACTAGGACGCGGACGAAAAGATGATACTGAAGAGGTAATTCGTCGCCGCTTAGAAGTATACCGCGATGAAACTGCACCCTTAATTAACTATTTTACAGATCGCCAAAAACTCCTCACAGTCAACGGTAATCAGTCCCAAGAAGAAGTTTTTACTGATTTGAAAAATATCATAGCTGCTTAAAGAAACTCAGGGGTAGCGGTCTATGTCGGCAGAGAGAAAAAACAAAATTTTCCATTGCCTATCACCTCTCCCCTATCTTCCAAGCTAGGCACAAGTCAATTTTAGCTAAGATGTATTAATAAACTGTTGATATTTTCTCTAATTGTGTTCTTGATGCCCATGAAAGTGTACAAGGACAATAGGAGATTGTTGAGTTGAGGAAAAAACTTGTCTAAGCAAGATTTAATTGAAATGGAAGGGACTGTCACCGAATCATTGCCTAATGCAATGTTTCGTGTTGACTTAGATAACGGCTTTAATGTCCTAGCACACATTTCTGGGAAAATTCGCCGTAATTACATCAAGATTTTACCTGGCGATCGCGTCAAAGTTGAATTAACACCCTACGACTTAACCAAAGGTAGAATCACTTATCGTCTGCGGAAGAAATAAATCTATAGTAGGAGTCAGAAGTCAGGAGTCAGGAGTCAGAAGTCAGGAGTATAACTCCCGTGATACTTGATTTTTGGTTAAAATTTTGTACTTAGTCTACCTGCAATCTGGTGTATTTAGAGAATCCTACCATAAATCAACTGGTCTTTTTCTCGTTACATAACTGAAATATTTCTTCTAGAAATGCTATAATTTACTATTTGGAGTCAAATTTAAAAGGCATGAAAGTCAGAGCCTCAGTTAAGAAAATTTGTGAAAAGTGCAGCGTGATCAAGCGTCGTGGTCGCGTAATGGTGATTTGTGAAAATCCCAAACACAAACAACGCCAAGGATAGAAACTATCTATCAAAGCAAAGTTAAATCCGCGACCATTAACCGGACAAGAAAAAACCATCGCACTTTGCTAACTGCAACTACGAAAACAATAGGGAGAGATTCATTGTGGCACGGATTTCCGGCGTAGACCTTCCACGCGATAAGCGTGTCGAAATCGGTCTAACATACATTTACGGAATTGGCTTAACTAGATCACATCAAATTCTCGCAGCGACTGGTGTTAACCCAGATACCCGCGTCAAAGACCTGTCCGATGCTGATGTGGCAGCCCTCAGAGGAGAAATCGAAAGCAACTATCAAGTTGAAGGAGATTTACGGCGTTTAGAAGGACTAAATATTAAGCGTTTAGTTGATATTGGTTGTTACAGAGGTCGAAGACACCGCATGGGCTTACCAGTGCGTGGACAAAGAACCCGTACCAACGCTAGAACCAGACGTGGTAGAAGACAGACAGTGGCTGGTAAGAAGAAAGCCCCTGGCAAATAATTTTTCTAAACTTGCTGCAATTAGCAAGTTGTACCTTAAATTCACTAAAGAAATATGGCCAGACAACCAACAAAAAAATCCGGGAGCAAAAAGCAGAAACGGAACGTACCCAATGGGGTTGCCTACATTCAGTCTACCTTCAACAATAGCATTGTCACGATTACCGATCAAAATGGAGATGTTATCTCCTGGGCAAGTGCTGGTTCTAGTGGATTTAAAGGGGCAAAAAAGGGAACACCCTTTGCCGCACAAACCGCTGCGGAAAGCGCAGCTAGACGAGCCACAGACCAAGGAATGCGGCAAATCGAAGTTATGGTGAGTGGACCCGGTGCAGGTAGAGAAACCGCGATTCGGGCGCTTCAAGGTGCAGGATTAGAAATTACACTCATTCGGGATATTACCCCAATTCCCCACAACGGTTGCCGTCCACCCAAGCGCCGTCGAGTTTAAACTTTTCTCATCTAACAGTTAACTGTCAACTTTTGACTGTTGACTGTTGACCTTTGAATTTTGACTTTTGACTTTACGAAGTGAGGGAGGCTACTCCGTGGCGCAGTTTCAAATTGAATGTGTAGAGTCTAATGCAGAGGAAAGTCGGAGCTATTACAGTAAGTTCGTTCTAGAACCACTAGAGCGCGGTCAAGGGACTACTGTTGGCAACGCATTGCGGCGGGTTTTACTTTCTAACTTAGAAGGGACATCAGTGACAGCAGTGAGAATTGCTGAAGTTAGTCATGAGTTTGCAACAGTTCCAGGGGTAAGGGAAGACGTACTGGAAATCCTCATGCGAATGAAGGATGTCATTCTCAAGAGTTATTCTTCTCAACCCCAAATTGGTCGTTTACTTGTGCATGGGCCAGCAACAGTCACTGTGGCACATTTCGATTTACCTAGTGAAGTAGAAGTGATTGACCCGACCCAGTATATTGCCACCATCGCTGAAGGTGGAAAACTGGAAATGGAATTTCGGATTGAGCGTGGCAAAGGCTACCGGACTGTAGAACGAGGCAGAGAAGAAGCCACATCTTTGGATTTTCTCCAAATTGACTCAGTGTTTATGCCCGTGCGAAAGGTCAACTATAGTGTTGAAGAAACCCGCGACGATGGTTTTTTGAAAGACCGACTACTGTTGGAAGTATGGACTAATGGTAGTATTTCTCCTCAAGAGGCACTATCATCTGCGGCTGGAATTTTGGTAGATTTATTCAATCCACTAAAAGATATTTCCTTAGAACCAACAGACACAAGTTCGGATATGCCGGATGACCCAACCGCGCAAATTCCTATTGAAGAGTTGCAGTTATCTGTGAGAGCTTATAACTGTCTAAAACGCGCCCAAGTGAATTCCGTAGCTGACTTATTGGATTACACCCAAGAAGACCTGTTAGAAATCAAAAACTTTGGTCAAAAGTCAGCGGAAGAAGTAGTGGAAGCTTTACAGCGTCGCTTAGGTATTACTTTACCTCAAGAAAGAAGCTCTAAGCCTAGCTAAATCAAAACCCAATAAATGAAACTTCATTAGTGCATTGTTATGCGTCATCGTTGCCGAGTCAAAAAACTTAGTAAACCAGCGGATCAACGTAAAGCTCTTCTCAGAGCTTTGACAACAGAATTGGTACGTCATGGTCGAATTACTACAACTTTAATCAGAGCTAAAGTTGTCCGCAGTGAAGTAGATAAAATGATTACCCTGGCTAAAGATGGCTCTTTAGCATCTCGTCGAAAAGCACTGGGTTATATCTACGACCAAACTTTAGTTCATGCACTATTCGAGCAAGCTCCTACTCGGTATGCTAACCGTCAAGGTGGTTATACTCGCATTTTGCATACCGTCCCCCGTCGCGGTGATCATGCTGAAATGGCGATTATTGAACTAGTTTAAAGTTATTAGTTATTAGTCATTGGTCATTGGTCATTGGTCAGTAGCAAATAAAAAACAACTGACAACCGACAACTGACAACTGACGACTGACAACTAACAACTGACTAAATTATGTTAGAAAGCCGCCAGCAAAATCAGACTCAACGAGTAGCCTTAGTTATTCAGTATATAGGTACTCATTTTCACGGCTGGCAAAGACAAAAAGGACAGCGAACTGTTCAAGAAGAGATAGAAACAGCGATCGCAACTGTTCTAGGGTATCATGTGACACTCCACGGAGCAGGTCGAACTGATTCTGGAGTCCATGCTGCCGCTCAAGTAGCTCATTTTCAAGCCGCAAGTTTAATTCCTGCTCACAGGTGGGCAAAAGTTCTCAATGGCTACTTGCCCCCAGGTATATTAATTAGGGCATCGGCAGGTGTAAGTGAAAGTTGGCACGCTCGTTTTAGTGCGATTTACCGACGATATCGCTACACTATCTACACTGAAGAGTTACCGAATTTATTCGCGCAGCCTTTCAGTTGGCATTATTATTATGCTCCTTTAGATGAAGCCTTAATTACATCTGCCTTAAAACCACTGCTGGGAAAACACCATTTATCTGCTTTTGAACGGGCTGGGTCAGCGCGATCGCATTCCTGGGTAGAAGTGCAAGCAGTAGAATGTCGTCGGAGTGGATCATTTATCCATATTGAAATTCAGGCTGATGGATTTTTATATGGCATGGTGCGGCTGTTGATAGGAATGGTAGTACAAGTAGGTTCTGGTCAGCGGACTCTAGATGACTTCACCGATATCTGGCAACAGGAACGCCGAGAAGAAGTGAAATATTCTGCACCCGCTCACGGGCTATGCTTGTTGAGAGTCGGTTATCCCGATTTTCCCTTTCCGCCAAAAATTTGGTATGACACCCAACCATACCTAGTCATGAATCATGACAAAGGACAACTGACAACTGACAAAAGACAAAGGACAAACAATGAGTAGTAAAACCTACCTTCCCCCTCAAGCATCTCTTGAGCGTGATTGGTACTTAGTAGACGCGACAGATAAACGTCTGGGTCGTCTGGCGAGTGAAGTCGCTATGATCCTCAGAGGCAAAAGAAAAGCTGAATATACTCCCCATTTAGATACCGGGGATTTTGTGATTATTATCAATGCTGAGAAAGTGGCAGTTACAGGTAAAAAGCGCACTCAAAAGCTTTACCGTCGCCATTCTGGCCGTCCCGGTGGTATGAAAACCGAAACTTTCGCTAAGTTACAACAGCGATTACCAGAAAGAATTCTCGAACACGCTATTAAAGGTATGTTACCTAAAAATAGTTTGGGTAAACAGTTATTTACCAAACTGAAAGTGTATGCAGGCCCAACTCATCCGCATGAAGCACAACAACCCAAAGAAATCACAATTAGTACAATTCCTGGAGAAAACTAATGCAGGTAGCAGAAATTACTAGCGGACGTGCTGTTTATTGGGGTACTGGTCGTCGTAAAGCGTCAGTCGCTAGAGTTCGTCTAGTTCCCGGTGAAGGGAAAATGACTGTTAACGGTAAAGATGGAGATTTGTATTTCCAATTCAATCCTAACTACTTAGGCGCGATTAAAGCACCTTTGGAAACCTTGGGATTGGAAAGCGAATATGACATCGTGGTGAAAGCCGAAGGTGGTGGCTTAACTGGACAAGCAGATTCTATTCGTCTAGGTGTTGCTCGCGCTTTGTGTCAACTTGACCCAGATAACCGTTCACCACTGAAAACTGAAGGCTATTTAACTCGTGATCCACGAGCTAAAGAACGGAAGAAATACGGTTTACACAAAGCCCGTAAAGCACCTCAATACTCGAAACGTTAAGATAGGAGTCAGGATTCAGGAGTCAGGATTCAGGAGTTCAGAAGGAAAAACTTTTACCCAATCCCCAATCCCCAATCCCCAATCCCCAATCCCCAGTCCCCAGTCCCCAATCCCAATTTATATAGATTCCCCACAAAAAAACAATGGCTAAACCTGATATTCATCCCAAATGGTATCCAGACGCTAAGGTCTACTGTAATGGTCAAGTTGTTATGACCATTGGTGCTACCAAGCCCGAACTCCACGTAGATGTTTGGTCTGGAAATCATCCTTTCTACACTGGTACTCAGAAAATGATTGATACGGAAGGTCGTGTAGAACGCTTCCTGCGTAAATATGGTATGTCCAGCACTCAAACTGGCGACGATAATCAAAAGTAGCTGGTTGGCTGTAGCTGTTGATAGCGTGGCGGAAGCCATAGACGACCCTGCATAGTGCTGGGTCGCTTGTCATTTAATGCTTGAGCCAACTTGTTATTTTTTAGGAGCATTTATAGTCATCATGGCAGAATCATACTTACTGGAGAAACTTAAATCTGTTGAACAAACTTTTCATGAATTAACACGCCGTTTAGCCGATCCTGATACCGCTGGTAATCCTGATGAGTATCAAAAAATTGCTAAGTCTCGTTCTTCTTTGGAAGAGGTAGTTAATACCTATGAAACTTGGAAAACAGCCCAGGAGGAATTAGTAGGGGCGCGTCAGATCCTCAAAGAGTCCAATAGCGATCTAGAGTTGCATCAGATGGCAGCAATGGAAGTTAGTGAACTGGAAGAAAAGCTAGAATATTTAGAAAGTCGCTTAAAGGTGTTGCTGCTACCCCGTGACCCCAACGATGATAAAAACATTATGTTGGAAATTCGCGCTGGTACTGGTGGAGATGAAGCTAGTATCTGGGCTGGGGATTTACTGCGGATGTATTCTCGATATGCTGATGTCCAAGGTTGGAAGGTGAAGCTAGTCAGCGAGTCATTGGGAGAAATGGGCGGGTTTAAAGAAGTAATTCTAGAAATTCAAGGTGATAGTGTTTATAGTAAGTTGAAGTTTGAATCTGGTGTACATCGTGTTCAGCGTGTACCAGCAACGGAATCGGGAGGTAGGGTTCACACTTCTACTGCGACTATAGCGATTATGCCAGAAGTGGATGAGGTGGAAATCCATATTGACCCGAAAGATATTGAAATGAGTACGGCGCGTTCTGGTGGTGCGGGTGGACAAAACGTGAACAAGGTGGAAACTGCGGCTGATTTGTTCCACAAACCCACTGGGATTCGGATTTTCTGTACAGAAGAACGGAGTCAGTTGCAGAATAAAGAACGGGCGATGCAAATTCTCCGGGCTAAGTTGTATGAGTTGAAATTGCGAGAACAACAAGATGCTGTGACTTCCATGAGGCGATCGCAAGTGGGTACAGGTTCTCGTTCGGAAAAAATTCGCACTTACAATTATAAAGATAGCCGGGTGACTGACCACCGTTTAGGTCAAAATTTTACCCTTAATCCTGTTTTGGAAGGTGATATAGAGACGGTGATTCAATCTTGCATATCACAAGATCAACAAGAACGGTTAGCAGAATTAGCCGCTTCTGGTTCTAGTAGTTAATTAACTTCATTAACTTCCTAAATATCTTAGAACACCGCTTGTTGTTATTTTTTGTACTCACAGGCGGTTTTTTTATTGGAATAGGATACTATCCAGAATCAGTGCATTTAGATCAGATTTATCGAACCAAGGATAATAGAAAATGGCGCAAAGAAAGAGAGATCAGAATAAGTAGTCTGTATTTTCACTTACAAGCATTGTTAATTGATTCTTGGTTTGGTTTAAATACGACTTTTCAGCAAGCCCTAACTAATTTTTTCCGGATAGAGATGCAATATTCAGCACTTATATTTTAGGGGGTTTTACTTTTTATCAGTGATAAGTAGGCAGGCAAAATTAATTATACAAAAGACTGAGATTTAATGTAGGGGTAGCGCCCTTCTACGCCGTTATTTGGGGCAACCACAGGGGGTTTGCCCCTACGAAATTGATTGGTTGAGAAATTTTGAAAATGTTCAATTAATTTTGCACAGGTACTTGTAAGCGCAGTGACAATCATAAATTTTACACTTACTATTTATCAATTGTGGAGTTAGATTGAAAAATTAGCCTTGAAAATAGGCTTTATTGTGGCAACCATATCTATGATTACCATTTAAAGGTATTCAAATTTAAAATGGGCTAAACGCAATGATTGATACCCTAATAAACGAGAAAGGATCTGTAATCAACAAAGGTGAAAATAATAAGTGTCACTAAATCATGATTTGGAAGTAAATGCTATGACTCAGATTACAAAAGCACTAATATTTTCTGGCGATTTGGCACTAAAATAGCCAGTATTTAGGGTATTATAAAGGAAATAGTTAGATTTAAGAATTTTCCAAGCAGTTTCTGAGTAATCTCTTGGCAGTATGAGTGATAAATCATGACTATCTTTAATTATGCAGATAAATTATTCAGCATTAATCAACCTGGACAAATCGAACAATAATCAGTGGTAAAATAGGTTAATAATTTGTAGTTTTGTCAATCAGGTGTTTGATAATTTTAATAACAATTCAGTAGTCATAATACTTGGTAATTCGGGAATATAGAGGATAAATATTTGACAAACATAATCTCATATAACCCTAAAGTCCGTTATTATTTTGACTAATCTGAATCTCACAAATTTAACAAAGGTATTGCATTTTTTTTGAATCAGCAACATCTAAAAATTTTATTTCTATGTACTGCAAAATTCAGAAAAAATTTAGTAGCTCTACAACCGAATAGAAGTAATAGTTTTTTATTGAATTTAAGATAATGCCCTAATTCCAGTTAATTTATCAAGCTTAATTATGGAAAATATATCACAACTAGGGTCACAAGTTAGAGATAAAACAGCTTACCCAGATATCCTCGTTATTTCTCGAATATTTCGCCCTGATGAGGCTATAATTGGCGAATATGTCTATAATCGCTGTTTACAAGATCCAGATCGGGTAATTGTCTTAGCTGGTGGTTGTGCTGGAGATAAGAAGTTTGATAAATCTCAACAATTTCCTGTTTATCGTTGGTTTAATTTTCCGGTTTGGTGTAATCACTGGCTGGGAAATATAATCCAATCTGGCTTTAATATTATTGCTGCTTTTTTATTAGCTATTAAATTATATTTTCGCTATCATTACCGCTATATTGAATGGTGTCACGGTTATGATTTTCCCGCGTTATTGCTACTCAGTTATATTTTACCAATTCGCTTTTTTATCTATTTGCATGGTAATGATTTAATAAGTGTGGCTAGTAATCCGTTATGGAGATGGCTATTAAAAGTAACTCTCAACCGTGCCGATGGAATTGTTTGTAATAGTTCTTATATTCGCAATTTTTTAAGAAATACTTTTCGGTTAGATACACCCACTCATATCATTAATCCGGTAGTGAGGCCAGAAAGATTTGGCAATCCCACTAGTTTGAGTCATATTGATGATTTACGTAATCGTATTCGGCAGATTTATAATATTCCTGAAACAGCGATAGTTATTCTTTCTGTGGGTGATTTGGTTAAATATAAAAACCTTAATCGGGTCATAGATAATATTCCCGTATTGCTAAATTTTGGTGTGGATGTTCATTGCATTATTTGCGGTGAAGGATCTTGTGAAACCCAGCTAAAATCTCAAGCGGAAAGGTTACGAATTGATCAACGGGTACATTTTGTTGGATATGTACCAGAACGGGATTTAGCTGGTTATTATGCGGCTTGTGATATCTTCGCTATGTTAAATTCAGATAATTATGAAGGTCAAACCATAGATAATTTTGGTATGGTTTATTTAGAAGCTGGTTATTTTGGTAAACCTGTAATTGCTTCTCGTTTAGGTAGTGTTTTAGATACAGTTCATCATGAAGAAAATGGACTGTTAGTAAATCCCGATTCTGGTTATGAGGTTTTGCAAACTTTTAATCGGTTGTGTCAAGATTCACAGCTTCGGGAAAAACTCGGCCGTCAAGGTAAGGAATTAGCGAAACGGAAGACCTATCATCGTTGGTTATATAGTCCTGAATCTTGTTCTTCTTGTTTGTTAAATTAACCACTACCAATGATGGTGACTACTTCTAAGTTATCTTCAATGGTGTAATCTGTGTAAGCTTTTATAAAAACAGTTAGGACAATTAGCCATTAATAGTAGTTTTTCACTCTCCCCCCACTTTCGAGAGTTTATAGGGTAGGTAGAAGTAGG
>NZ_VIKX01000205.1 GCF_009711935.1 Dolichospermum sp. UHCC 0259
TCGCTGGTTTTGGTCTTAGCACACTCAAGCAATTATTTAGAATGAAATAGCCCTGGGTATTGAGGAAACGAGGAGATAAGTGGAAAGATAATCCTCAGCGGCACAATATTTCCTTACAAGAATCAATAATAATTTTGGAGAAAAAATAGTGTCGGAGAAATATATGTCGGTTGAAAATTTTGGTAGTGCTATAGGTGAAGCTATTGGTGCATCTATGGAGAAAGCACTTGAGGAAAAACTAATTGAAATAGCAGATTTATATGGTTGTCATTATTTAACTTCTGGTGTAAGAAACACAAAGAGTGGAACGAAAGTAAAGAAGCTATTAATGTCAGATAACTATGGGAATGAATATGATATTGACGGAGTTTTTGCTAATGAAAATATGCAGCCGTTAATTTTATTTGAATCAAAATATATAAGATACAAAAAACATAATAGAGACAAAGCAAGCTGGATTTGTAACGCTCATTCTGCCGTGAGACGAAGATATCATAGTATAAGAAGTTCCATAGCTGTTTTAGCAGGTAATTGGAGTGGCTCATCACAAGCTATGATGAAAAGCAATGAGATAAACTTATTTTTTATTCCATTTGAATTGATTTGTGAATTATTGCTAGAAGTAGGTATTGAATTTTACTGGGGAGAAAAAGAAAAAATAAAAGCAAAAGATGCTTGGTATAAGTACAATAACCTCACCTCTGAATAAAAAACTTTAATAGGAAGAAAAATGGTAAGTTTAATAGAGGTGCAGTTAATTTCCTTGATTGAAAATATCTTAGATGAATCAATTGAGCGACAGGTTAAGAAAATTGTCGTGGAAATTGTTTCCAGCTTAGGAGAAGTCAAAGTTTTTGAGTTTAATACTATAGAAAATGCACTTGAATTTTTAGGACAAGATGATTTAAAAAGTGTGTTTCTGATAACAGATTCTCTTTCATTATTTTATCCACCGCCAATCTTTGATGACTAAAATTTAGATGTTAGATTACTCCGTAATATCAATCTGTAAACATGACATTCCTAAAATTTAAGTAGTTATTTTTGTGTTGGGTTGTACTTTGTTCAACCCAACCTAAGAAAAATCAGTTATTACCGACGTTTACCAGAACGACGTGGTGTAGGAGAACTAGAACCGGGTTTTTTATCACCTGCGGCTGTCCGGGAAGAAGGTTGTCTAGGTGATTTTGAAGAAGCAGATTTAGGCGCAGAACGACGGGTCCGCTGATTTCCACCACCACCTGAAGGCGGTTTACGTCCATTGGGAATTGGTTCAGCCTTAATTTCCGGGTTGACTCCAAAACCATCTACCATTTCTTTCGGTAAACGTTGCTCAATTAGGGTTTCGATATCTGCTAATAAATGATGTTCATCAACACACACCAGGGAAATCGCTTGACCTTCCGCACCAGCGCGTCCAGTCCGACCAATGCGATGCACATAATCTTCTGGGACATTGGGTAAATCGTAATTAATAACGTGAGGTAGTTCGCTAATGTCAAGACCCCGTGCAGCAATATCCGTTGCTACCAATACCTGCAAAGTCCCATCTTTGAACTTGGCTAAAGCGTGAGTTCGCGCTCCCTGACTCTTGTTACCGTGAATGGCGAGCGCTTGAATTCGATCTTCCCCCAACTGCTTCACCAACCGGTCAGCGCCATGCTTGGTGCGGCTAAATACTAATACCTGATACCATTTGTTTTCTCGAATCAAATGAGACAGTAATTGCCGCTTTCGTTCTCTGTCCACATGATAAACTTTTTGTGATATCGTTGCCGCAGTTACGTTTCGGCGTGCGACTTCAATCATAGTCGGATTATTTAGTAACCCAGCCGCAAGAGTTTTAACTTTATCAGAGAAAGTGGCAAAAAATAGCAAATTCTGCCGCTGTTTAGGTAAAAGTGAAAGAATCCGCCGGATATCATTAATAAACCCCATATCCAGCATTCGGTCTGCTTCATCCAGTACCAACACTTCCACACGAGACAAATTCACAGTCCCTTGTTGGACATGATCTAACAATCGTCCTGGAGTTGAAACCAAAATATCTACACGGGTTCTCAATTTCTGTTTTTGGGGACCAATACTCACCCCCCCAAACATCACCATTGAATTCAGATTCAAATATTTACCATAATCACGAACACTTTCTTGCACCTGTGCAGCGAGTTCACGGGTAGGAGTCAGAATTAAGGCGCGAATTGGCGGAAATCCATGAGAATTGCTAGAAATGCCCTTATTTGCAGACAAACGATGTAACAATGGCAGAGTGAAACTGGCAGTTTTACCAGTACCCGTTTGCGCTCCAGCCATAATATCACCACCAGACAATACCACAGGGATAGCCTGTGTCTGGATTGGTGTAGGTTTATCATATCCCCGCTCAGTGACAGCACGAACAATTTCTGGGGACAAGCCGAGATTAGAAAAAGACATAGAACTCCAAGAATAACATCGGCCTGTCGCCAATCACGGCTTCAGTCTTAGGCGGACGAATGGTTTAAAATACTAAATGGGCAGTAAGCACCAAGACTAGGAGCAAATCCCACAGCCTCCTATCATAGCAGAATTATGGTGAAATATGAAACTATAGGAATTATCCCTTATGCCACTTGTACCAATAGTAATATAAATAGGCTGAATATTCTTTGTAATTTATCCATTTTAGTAATGATTTAGATGATTACAAAATATAGAATCTATTGATTAATGTGAAAATTCAAATTTTCCACGACGTAACTAAACCGCCTACGATTAAAATCGCAGTCTAATAGCCAAAGTCCACTGAAGTGGACTGAAAATCAATCTTTAGTCTACTTTAGTAGACTTGAGCTATTAGACAGGAAATTAATTCCCTGGCAGAATAAGTTTAGAAGATAACCAACATAAATTTTTTCACAAAAATGATATTAATTAATAACTAATGTAAGTTATAATAGCAATAATTCAATAAAATTTTCCTTAAATAGTATGTTATGTCAGTGATCAATTGTCCGACTATTTTCTCCTTTTTCTCTGGCTCAGGATTCCTCGATTTAGGATTTGAAACCAGCGGCTATAAAATTGCTTATGTCAACGAAATATTTCCTCCATTCATGTCGGCATATCGCTATTCAAGGGAAAAACTCAACCTCCCCCAACCTGAATATGGATATCATCAAGGTGAAGCCGCAGACGTAAGCAAATTAATAGCAGGAACACCAGCACAACGATTAAATGAATTAGTCAAAGATTCCCGTAAATCAAATAATATAATAGGCTTTATTGGTGGTCCACCCTGTCCTGATTTTTCAGTTGGTGGTAAAAACAAAGGACATTTAGGCGATAATGGTAAACTCTCATCTGCTTATGTTGAATTAATTTGTCAAAATTTACCCGATTTCTTTTTATTTGAAAATGTCAAAGGTTTATGGAGAACAACAAAACATCGTTTATTTTTTGAGGAACTAAAAATCAAATTACAACAAGCAGGTTATACTTTAACAGAAAAATTGATTAATGCCATTGAGTACGGTGTACCCCAAGATAGAGATAGAATTATTCTCATTGGGTTTAGAGATAATTTTCTAAAAAATATAGGAATGAAAGTTGGTAGCTACGATGTACTACCCCAAGGTGCTTTTCCTTGGAATAATCATATTTTATATCCTCAAGAAAAAGTTTTTTCCTACCCTTGGCGTAAAAGTGAACCCTTTAAAGAAAATTCTATATTTCCTTGTCCTGATGATATTCCTGAAGAACTAACTGTTGAATATTGGTTTAGAAAAAATAATGTTCTCAACCATGCAAATGCTAAACACTATTTTCAACCAAGGGCAGGTATCGTAAAATTTGCTGTTGTTGATGAAGGAGATGATTCTAAAAAGTCTTATAAACGTTTACACAGATGGCGTTATTCTCCAACAGCTTGCTACGGCAATAATGAAGTGCATTTACATCCCTACAAAATTAGACGTATTTCTGCTGCGGAAGCTTTAGCTATACAATCTTTGCCTGAAAATTTCGTACTTCCTGAGAATATGACGCTCACAAATATGTTTAAAACCATTGGTAATGGTGTGCCATATTTGACAGCTAAGGCATTGGCTAAAACTATTCTTAAATTCTTAACTACTAGAGAACAGTTTTATGAAGAAAAAGTCAATCAGCAATTATGTTTACCATTGAAATTAGGTTAGATAATTTTATAATCACCTATTTCTCAATAGCTGCTATCACTAAGGGTAATAAATCTGCTTTTCTAGCATATAAATAAGTAGCGTCAACTAGTTGAAAATTTTCTTCTAGAGCTATACCATGAGGAGCTATTGCCGAATTAAATATAGTTTTATCCGCAGCAGTTAATTCACTGACAACCATGTAATATTTCCAGCTTTGCTTTAATACATGACCCATTGCTTTAATCATAGCTGCTTCAAACAAAGGCTGATAGCGCCGATCTGGACGATTTGAAGTTTTTAGAGAAACTGCTGCTTTGATATCTTCTATATGTAATTTTCCTTTGAAAAAGTTATATAGACCTAAACTATCTGGATCTCTCACTTGTTCCTGTAAAAAGAAATTAACATCTTTTGAATAGAGAGAATTTTCTACATCAATAATAATATAATCTGGGCTAGGCATAAAAATTCGCTCTTTAAATGGTTGGATTTTTGATAAATAATTATTGATATTACAAAAATCTTCTGGGGCAAAAAGATTTAAAAAATTGGAATATGATTCCTTTGATCCTTTTATTTTAGATTGTGAATTTGGAAGAGCGAATGTAGCTATACATTTCCCAGTTTTTGTATTTATGTCAAAGATAATTTCAGATAATAAACTTGTTGCTATATATTCATTCCATCCTCCTATAGCCTTATTTAAAGCACCTACTTCAGGATTTTTTGAATACTTTTCTCTAAAAGCATTAATTATTTCATTTTTTATCCATTCTAAAATTTCACTAACTGATAAGTTTTCAGCTAGTTTAATTACTATCTTAGGAGATAAATGTTTATATATATCTTTACTATTTATACTAACTTTACCATTCGACTTTTCTGTAAACCAGGCTGTATCAGTAAGCATTTATTGTTCTTTTGGTTACAATGAGGGGTAAATTCTTTTAAATAAATATTTTGGTCTAGAATGTACCACTATTTTTATAACCTGATAAACGATTGATGTCAACTATAATACTGATAATAGATTAATAATACTTGAAAAGCTGAGATACAAAACTCATTTCAACGGCTGCTTTTGAAATAGACTTATAATATATGTGGTTTAATATATAAGAAATACTTTAATTTTCATCAAGTTTAATAAACTTTACACCCAAAGCAAAAACGATGGCAGCAGACTATCCAAATATTGATATTGCACCATTTATTGACCACTCTTTGCTATTACCAATTGCAACTCCAGAGCAGATTAGTCAATGGTGCGACGAAGCATATAGATATAACTTTGCAGCGGTTTGTGTGAATCCCTGTTATGTTAAGCAAGTAGCCGAACTTTTGTATAAAAAAAATCCTCAAATTTGTACAGTCATTGGTTTTCCCAATGGTGCAAATACTTCAGCGGTAAAGTTATATGAAGCCAAAGAAGCAGTAGATAATGGTGCTACTGAGTTGGATGTAGTGATTAATTTAGGGTGGTTAAAAGCGGGAAAAACAGAGGAAGTTCACCGAGAAATTGCCACAATTTGTGAAGAAGCTGGACAACCTGTAAAGGTAATTTTAGAAACTAGCTTGCTGACGGATACAGAGAAACAAATCGCTGCGGAACTGGCTTTGGATGCTGGTGCTGCATTCTTAAAAACCAGTACAGGTTGGAATGGTGGCGCAACTGTAGCTGATGTGAAGCTTTTGAAAGAGATAGCAAAAGATCGTGTGGGCATCAAAGCATCAGGAGGTATTCGCACTCATAATGATGCCTTAGAGTTAATTATGGCTGGTGCGACTAGATTAGGCACATCTCGCGGTGTGGATTTACTTCGTCAACGTCATCATCCAGAAAAAGAAATAATTAATTGATACCTACCAGATGATCAGGTAATTTCACAAATTGACTAGACAATAGTTAGTTTCTATTGTAAGATTTGCCCTGACTACGCTATTGTAACCCTCTGGTATTATTTTCCCCAACGAAAATCTGAGAGTGGTAATGTGGAATTGAATGTATCCTTTATTTAGCAATGTTTTTGGCTATCTATTAATATTCCAAAATGTTTTCAATATTTTGTTTTTAATAAGAAGTTGAAATGCTTTCTATGTGTATATATGGATTTAAAAATTAGGAACTGATGTTTTTGATTCCCACTTTACCGGAAGAGGATTATATATAAATTCATATATAATTCTGTAGTTAACAAATAAAAACTCAAAGAATATGACACTGAATACACTAAGTAGTAATTGTCTAAATATTTTCGTTGACAAATGCAGTTTTGGTAGGGGAGTATTTGCTGCTAAAAATATTGCTAAAGGTGAAGTTATTCTCACATTTTCTGGCAAGATAATTACCCTAGATGAAGCTTTAGCAAAGGGAGAAACTTCCGGTAATCCATTGCAAATAGATACTAAAACATACATAGACATAGAAGAACCTGGGGTGATTGTTAATCATCATTGCAATCCTAACGCCGGAATTATCAATACATATACACTACTCGCTTTGACTGATATTTGTAAGGGTGAGGAGATTTTCTACGATTACTCTACGACTATGAGTGAGAATTCATGGACAATGGAATGTGGATGTTCCGCAACTAATTGTCGAAAAATAGTGAAAGATTTTCATTATTTGCCATCAAGTATTAAACAAAAATATCTAGAATTAGGTATAGTACAGAAATTCGGCTCTTGCGTCCCTTTTATGGAGAATTAATACTAAAGTGCCAGTTTAATAAACTACGTAATCTAAAATTACTAAAGTTACGAAATCCATATCCAAGTCTTTTGATTAATTTGAGTTTATTATTAATTCCTTCTACAGTA
>NZ_VIKX01000206.1 GCF_009711935.1 Dolichospermum sp. UHCC 0259
CTACTTCTACCTACCCTATAAACTCTCGAAAGTGGGGGGAGAGTGAAAAACTACGCACCACTACCCTATGGTTATCTTGATGCTGGTCCTGGTTTCTCTGTCTATGACTCCAACACAGGCACAGTGACATCAGGTGGTTTAGATCATGCCAATGCCCATACTTTTGCCTTTAATTTCGATTGGTTATTAAACCCAAAATTAGGAATTTTTGGACGTTATAGTTATGGCAATATTAATTTAGAACCAATTGATCAAACAGTGAATGTGCAATCTTGGCAAATGGGGATGGCTTTTCCCGATTTAGGCAAAAAAGGTGGATTAGGAGTATTAACTTTCGTTGCTCCGATGGATATTCAAAAAGGTCGTCAATACTTTGTATCTGGTGGTGGTGATGGTGGTAAAATATACGAATTAGAGGCTTCTTATTTTTATCCATTAAATGATAATATCGCTCTTGTTCCCTCATTTTACGCTGTTTTCAATCCTAACAATTTTAATAGTAATCCCAATATTTATGTAAGTAATTTGCGGATGCAATTTAGTTTTTAGGTAACACTTAATAATGTAACAGCAGAAAAAAATGAGAAAAATTAAATTATCGGAATATCCAGCTTAAAGCACTCAAAACCAATAATAAAGGAGTTAACCAATCACCCCAACGCACATATAAAGTCCGAGTTTGACGGGGATAAATAGTTTCTGCATGGGTTTGATAGGTATCATAAGCCGATTTCCATAAAGTTTGTCCATGAGGGTTAATAAATGCCGAATAGCCTGTATTTGTTGCCCTCACAGCCCATCTATCAGTTTCAATTGCCCGCATGATATCCTGGGCATGATGTTGATCTGCCATTGCTGCCGTATAATGGGCATCATTGGAAGAACTGAGGATAAATTTTCCACCCATAGAAGCTTGATAACGGAAATTTTCCGCAAAAGCAGATTCATAACAAATACCAATAATTACTCTTCCAAAAGGAGTATCAAAAATTTGATTAGCCTTACCCGGAACTTGATGTGCTTCTAGAGGTGATAAGCGTTGAATAAGTCCACCTAAAATATTTTCAAAAGGAATATATTCTCCTAATGGCACAAGTTTAGATTTATCATAACGGCTGGTAACTTCCCCATTCCCAAGAACCGTAAATAAACTATTTGTATAACTACTTCCCTGTTCACCAAATGCACCTACCCAAGCTATGACACCCTGTTCTCGAATAGCTGCTAATAAAGGAGTTTGTGGTAAAGTACGAGAAAAAATAGGTATAGAAGCTTCTGGAGTAAGAACAGCTTGGACTCCTTGATTAGTTAAACTTAAATATCCTTCAGTGTAAGCTGTCATAGCCCGACGCAAACCTTCAGGAAGAACCTTAATTTTATTAGGAATATTACCTTGAATTACACCAATTTTTAAAGCCGTATTCGAGTTTTCCGTCAACGGTTGACTGTAAAGAAAAAAGCCAATTAAATGAGCCAAAATAAATAGAGAAAAAGCCGAATAAATAGCAATTCTTTCTTCCTTTGCGCCTCTGCGCCTCTGCGTGAGATATTCAGCAATTAACCCATTAAACGCCACAATCACAGCAGTTACAGTATTCGGTCCAGAGAGTTGTCCTAAATGGAGAATTACGAGATTTTGCGGTGATTGAGTGTAAGCCAAAGAACTCCACCATAGAGGCCCTGCACTCCAGAGACTTTCTAACCCACACCAAATTACTGTACCAAATAGAACACGCCACCAAGGATTTCCCCTATCTAAACGCACCATTAAAGCCGCCCAAACAGTAACTAAAATTCCTCCCCACAGGCTAATAAATGCCCAGCAAAGGAGGGTTATAGTTAAACTAGGCAACCAAGGAACACCTAACCAATCCATTGGGTGAATCCCTGTAATCCATGACAGGGCAACTCCGTGATAACCGATACCCCAAAATAAGGCAAGGGGCAGGGGACGGGGGGCAGGGGGATCTGTTTTAGATGTATATTTAATAACTAATATCCACAAGGGAACAAGGGCAATCCAGGCGAAGAACCATGCACCAATGGGGGCGACGGTTGTTCCCATGAGTATGCCACTGAGGAGAGATAAGGTATAATAAGTGATGGGGTTGGAAATCTTTTGGTGTCCGAGTTTGATCATCTCCTTATGTCCTAAAGTATCGGAATTCAGATCCCCGACTTCTCTAAGAAGTCGGGGATCTGGTTAATTGTCTATTCGGCTTCTTCTAGTTCTCCTGTGTCTCCTGTGTCGGGGGGAACAATTGCAACTCCGGTAATGGCATCATCTTCATCTAGACGTTGCACTCTAACTCCGGTGGCTGATCTGGATTGGATAGAAATGGCATTCACTGCTTGACGAATAATGATACCGCGATTGGTGGCCATCATGATTTCTTCGTCGCTGTTGACAATTCGCAAGGTGGCTAATTTGTCTTTGGTTTTGCGGTTTTTGAATTTGGTAGCCATTAAACCCTGTCCGGCGCGGTTTTGGAGTCGGAATTGGGAAACAGGAACGCGCTTACCGTAACCGCCCATTGTAATGACTAACACCCAGGGTCCAATACTGTTGGTGTTAGTGACTTCTGCGATTTCTTCGCTATTTTCGATGTCGGCGGTTTCTAGGGTTTCTACGGTTTCTTCAATTTCAGCGGTTTCTTCGATTTCTTCGATTTCCCCTTCTATGACAGTAGCTAAGGTATCAAGAATAGCTGCTGGTAGGATATCCATGCCGATGAGTTCGTCTTTATTTTTGAGTTTCATGGATTTTACACCACGAGTGGCTCTACCGAGGGGACGCAGTTGATCATGGGTACAGCGGAAGTGAATGGCCATACCTTGACGTGAGCCGATAATTATGCTGTCTTCTACTCTAGCTCTTCTGACCCAGCGGAGTTGGTCGCCTTCTTCTAAGGATATGGCAATTAATCCGTTGGCGCGAATGTGGCTAAATGCTTCGAGGACGGTTTTTTTGATGTTACCGCCTTTGGTGAGCATGACAAGATATTCTTCGCTGCTAAATTCGTCTACGGGGACAATGGAGGTGATTTTTTCTTCTTTGGGAATGGGTAACATTTGCACAATCGGTGTTCCCCGACTGGTGCGCGAACTGACGGGAATTTGATATGCTCTGAGACAGTAAACGACTCCGCGATCGCTAAAGAATAAAATACTATCATGGTCGCAGCAGGTCAAGAAATGCTCGATGGTATCATCATCTTTGACTTTTGCGCCGGCTTTACCTCTGGTGGCACGGCTTTGGGATTCAAAGGTGTTGACGGGCATCCGTTTGATGTAACCTTGTTCTGTCACCATAATAATCGCCTTTTCATTGGCAATTAAGTCAATATCATCTATGTCTCCTTCCCCATGAGTAATTACTGTTCTCCGGGGTGTGGCAAAGCTGGTTTTGATTTGGCTGATTTCGGTTTCAATGATTTCTAGCACCCGTTCCCGTCTGGCTAAAATATCCTCTAAATCGGTAATTTTAACTTGTAAATCGTCGTGTTCGAGGCGGATTTTATCGGCTTCTAGGGCTGTTAGTCGGCGGAGTTGCATTTGCAAAATTGCGTCTGCTTGCACTTCCGACAGTCCATAGGTGGTGATTAATTCCCCTTTGGCTGTAGGTGCGTCTGGTGCATGACGAATTAAAACAATAATTGCATCCAATCGTGATAGGGCAATTAATAAGCCTTGTAATAGGTGATCTCGTTCCTGGGCTTTCCTGAGTTCGTAGCGGGTACGGCGTTCAATGGAGAGAATGCGGAAATCGAGGAAAACACTGAGGAAGCGTTTGAGGTTGAGGGTGAGGGGTTCGCTGTTGACTAATGCCAACATATTTGCCCCAAAGTTAGACTGTAAAGGGGTTTGTTTATAAAGGTTGTTTAAAACGACGCGGGGATAGGCATCACGTTTTAATTCTATGACGATTCTCATACCGTCGCGATCGCTTTCGTCCCGGATATCTGCAATGCCATCAATGCGTTTATCATTCACCAACTCAGCAATTTTTTCAATTAATGCCGCTTTGTTGGTTTGGTAAGGCAATTCGGTAATGATAATTGCTTCCCGTTCTGGACGGTTGCGTTGGGCAATGGTTTCAATATTGGCAACACCACGCATGGTAATTGAACCGCGTCCAGTGGTGTAAGCTTCTTTAATGCCACTGACTCCCAAAATCTGCGCCCCAGTCGGGAAATCAGGACCATGAATATACTGCATTAACTGAAGATCAGTTATTTCGGGGTTGTGAATGAGGGCTACTAATCCATCAATCAATTCTCCCAAATTATGTGGGGGAATATTTGTCGCCATACCCACAGCAATTCCCGAAGAACCATTTAACAGCAGTTGGGGAATGCGGGAGGGTAAAACTGTGGGTTCTTGTTGTGAACCATCGAAGTTATCAGCAAAATCTACGGTTTCGGCTTCAATATCTTGGAGGAGGGCTACACTGGTTAAGGCGTGCAGACGACATTCTGTGTACCGCATTGCCGCCGGCGGATCATTGTCTACTGAACCAAAGTTACCATGTCCACTGATGAGAGGCGATCGCATGGAAAAATCCTGCGCCATCCGCACCAGGGCATCATACACTGCCGTGTCACCGTGAGGGTGATATTTACCCAATACTTCCCCGACCACACGGGCGCATTTCCTGAAAGGGCGATCATGTAGTAAACCCAGTTCGTGCATGGCATAGAGGATGCGACGATGCACAGGTTTGAGTCCATCCCTAGCATCTGGCAGCGCCCGACCTACAATGACGCTCATAGCGTATTCTAGATAAGACCGCGACATTTCACCTCGCAAATCCGTCGGGATAATCCTCTCCTGTGAGGTTGTCATAAACTCCAAAACTCCAAAAAAATGTAGATTTTAGGCTTCAACTTGACAAAAGACAAAATTATGTCAAATTAACTTTGAATAGTTGTCATATTTTGCTATAATTCTAACATATTCTAACGCAATTCACACAAATACTATCCAATCTTCAAAAAGAGTTAATTTACAACTTACATAAACAGGCTAAATAATTGCCAACAATCTCCTAATTTGATTAATTAATTGCATCTAAAAATAACTTTCTTTAAAATAAAAAATATCTAGAATATTTTATAGATGCAATTGAAAAAATCAACTTGAAACGCTAACTGCAACCATTGGTAAATCCTGCCATTTTCTTGTCAATCTCACTTCAAAATTTAGATACTGGATATGTTAATTAGCAGAGGAAATTTCATCTAAGAAAACTTTGGTAATACTATCTTCTGCTCTAGTATAAACATAGGTTTCTGGTTCTTGTATTTTCTGAGTCTTGAAGATTTTTTCAGCCCGCTCCCATAAATCAACATCCTCTCCGTAAGCAATATTATTAAATCCCTTTAATTCAAAAAATATGCGTCTTTCTCCGAAAAATGTTGCCCCCGCAATACACTCTCTAATATTAATTACTTGATCGGGTTGGAAGTAATCAGCAACAAAAAATTCTTCGGCAATTTCACATCCACCTACAATCAAATCAATCTCTGGATTAGCTTGCATAAATTCCCACCGTGACTGTAAATGATTGGGTTTATAGGTATCGTCACTATCCAGAAATGTGATATAATTGCCAAAAGATGCTTGAATACCCGCATTTCTGGCATAAGCTAATTTTCGATTCTGATGTTTAAGATAACGAATATTATTAAATTTTCGTAAGTAATCATTGACAATTTCAAAAGTATGATCTCGGCTACCATCATCAACTACAATTAATTCAAAATCCTGAAAAGTTTGTTGAAGTACACTGTTTATGCAATCATTTAAGTATTCTGCTCGATTGTAGGTAGATAGAATAATCGAGATTGTAGGCTTAGGGTCAAAGTTTATACTAGGCATTTTTTGAAATTGAACAAAAGTTCCCTGAAATTAGGTATAACTCGCACATTATACGTTATTTATGGATTACTATAGCAGGAGTTAAGAGTTAAGAGTCTCTTACCCTATGGCTTTTACTGTAAGTTCTGTATCTCATGCAAGTGCATATCGCTATATAAAAATCACCCATTTGTCCAA
This sequence comes from Dolichospermum sp. UHCC 0259, assembly GCF_009711935.1. GTDB lineage: Bacteria > Cyanobacteriota > Cyanobacteriia > Cyanobacteriales > Nostocaceae > Dolichospermum. The sequence goes on from NZ_VIKX01000206.1 coordinate 6,058, forward strand.
AAGCATTAAATACTATGACTCAAAATCAGCTTATTCAACAAGAGTTAAATCCTCAAATTACAGTAGTTATGCCAGTGTATAATGGCGAAAAATATCTTGACACAGCAATAAAGAGTATTTTAAATCAAACGTTTACGAATTTTGAACTTGTCATTGTTGATGATGCTTCCACAGATAGCAGCGTAAACATTATCAATTCCTATCAAGATGAAAGAATTAAATTAATTAAAAACAATGTTAATCTGGGGATACCCACAACTAGAAATAAATGTTTGCAAGCATCATCAGGTGAATACATTGCTGTTCTAGATTGTGATGATTATGCTTATCCATCAAGATTAGCAGAACAATTTGAGTTTATGGAAAATAACCCAGACTTTGGTATGGTTGGGTCTTGGGTTGAATTAATGGATGATCAGGATAATTTGACCGGTGAAGTATGGAATGAGGAAGAACCCTATCAGAAAATTCCTTGTAGGCTGCTATTCCATAATTATTTTGCTCATTCAGCAGTTTTGATGAGAAGAAGTGCAATCAACGCAATTGAGATAAATGGAGAGGTTTACAGAAAAGATTATCCAAATGCTCAAGATTATGATCTATGGGTAAGAATATCCAAAAAATTCAAAGTTTGGAATATTCCCAAAGTGTTAATTAAATATCGTGTACATTCTAATTGTATAAGTCTAAAAGCCGCAAATTTAGTGGAAAAATTGACCTATAAAATACTTACTGCTCAAATCAATGATTTAGGTATTCAACCCACTGATAAAGAATTAGCATTACATAGACAAATAGGATCATATAATCCCCAAAAACTTGATACATCTATAGAGTACATGAAAGAAGTAGCAAATTGGTTAACAGTTCTCAGAAATGCTAATCATAAAACAGGTTTATACAATCATCATGATTTTAATCAAGTTCTCGCAGATTTACAGTTATTTATGTTTTGTCATTGTCTTAAAGAGGGAATAGGGAATAGGGAATAGATAAGAAACATAGTGTCTAATAATATATCTATATCTATGAGGTAAAATGCAATGTTCCTTGTCCCGCGTCCAATGTTGCCATTATTCCCACAGGTAAAGCAGCATTGGGATTATCATGACCAAAGGGGAGATGAGAAACTATGGGAATACACAAATCACCCAAGCGATCGCGCAAAACTTCCTCTACAGTAAAACTAGGGATGTTAGGAGGGGCTTCACATTGGGTAAATCCACCTAAAGCAATACCCCGAACTTGGGACAAAACCCCACTTAATCGCCACTGAGTTAACATCCTATCAATGCGATAAGGTACTTCTGTGACATCTTCTAAGGCTAAGATCACACCATCAAGGTTGGGTAAAATCGGTGTTCCTAAAAGATGGGTAGCGACTGTCAGATTACCAGGAAGCAAGATTCCCGTACTTGTTCCACCACCCCAACCACAACCTTTTAAAGGTTCAAGGGGACGACCTTCTAATATGTCCAATAACCGCTTAATTGACCATTCTGGCTCATTGGCTAGGGTAGTCATGACAGGACCATGTACACCGACAATCCCGGCGTTGTAGAGACTCCAAAGCAGGGCTGTGACATCAGAAAAGCCGATTAACCATTTAGGGGTAATAGTATTTTCTTGCCAAGTCCAATCTTCTAAAATCCGGGTGCTACCAAAACCACCTCTCGCGCAGAGAATACCCTTGCATTCTGGATCTTGCCATGCTGTGGCTAATTGTTGACGACGGTGGGCATCTGTACCAGCTAGATAACCATTTCTATTATCTATATTTTCGCTAATTTTAATCCGATAGCCGTGCGACTTCCAAATTTCTATACCTTGATTAAAAGCCTCAACTTCTCGCAATGCACCACTGGGGGCAATGACGCGCAGTAAATCACCGGGTTTGAGGGGTGGGGGTAAGAGGGCAGATTTGAGGTTTTGAATATTAGACATCGAGGGAATTACTGGCGGTTGTTAAATTTAAATTAGATAAAGAATCTACGGTAAAAGCCATACTGTAAGAGACTCTTAACTCCTGACTCCTGACTCCTGACTCCTGACTCCTGTGATAGTCGTTGTCTGATTTCCGCCGATATTGTCCCGTTGGTTAATTAAATAAATACTGATTAAGGTAAGAAAAACCCCAAACCATTGAATAGTAGTCAGGACTTCATTGAGAAAAATATAACCAAATATTAAAGCAAAAACCGGTGTGAGAAAAGTCAGAGAACTTAAACTGGTGAGATTACCACTAGAGGCAAAGTAGAAGAATAATCCATAGGCGATCGCACTGCCAAATACAGTAGCATAACTTAAAGCCAGCCAATCCGATAGTACAAGATTTTGCCACTGTTGGGATTCAAATACTGAAGAAATTCCCCATAAAGGCAAGCCACCGATAATTGTATGCCATCCTGTAGCCGTTACTGGATCTGCATATCGGCACACAAACCGAATCATCACCGTTCCCACAGCCATTGATAAAGCAGCCAGTAACATTAATAACTCACCACTATTAAATAACCCTTGCCAATTATCTATGGAAATGGTGATCCCCGCGTCAAAAACATGGAAAATCCACTCTTGCGGTAAACCAATCAGACTAATTCCTGTAATTCCCAAACCTAACCCCAACCATCCCCATAATCCAATATGTTCTTGAAATAGCCACAGGGAAAGTAAAGCTACTGCTAGAGGTTGGGAATCTATCATCACTGAACCTAAACCGGCATTGGTTCTGACTAAACCTTCAGCTAAAAAGCCTTGAAATAAAGTACCATCGACCAAAGCAAATATAATAATCCACAACCATCCTAACCAACTTTGAGGTTGAGGTTTACCCATAAATGCAGCCACCATGAGAATTAACACCCCCGCAGGTATTAATCTGACTCCCGCCATAAATAGGGGCGTGGTATGAGGAATTACGCCTTTCATGGCCACCATTGCTGTACCCCAAAGGAAAAAAGGAGCAATTAATAGTAGATACGCGAGGGGATTTTTAGATCCACTGAGTTGCACTTGCATGAGATGATTGTGGTTTTTATAATATAGATGAAAAAATTAGTTTAACTGATTTTACGGTTTTTAAAGTCTTGGCTGGTGGAATTAACGTCCACATAAACTTATAAAATAAGTATTAAACGCAGATAAACGCAAATAAACGCGGATGAATAAATCTAAGGATTTTTGTGAGGAGAATATATGATTACAACTAAACCCAGGGTTGAAGATAGTTTTGGGATTACATTAGCGCCATTGTCTGTGGAAGAAATTTACAGTAAGGCAGATAATCCAGCCAATGGTGCTGTGGTGCTGATGAGTGGTATGGTTCGTAATCAAACTGATGGTAAGTCTGTGGTAGCTTTGGAATATCAAGCTTATGAACCAATGGCTTTACAGGTATTTTATCAAATTGCTGATGATATTCGGCATCAATGGCCTGATGTGAGTCGGGTGGTGATATATCATCGCATTGGCAGATTATTAGTTGGGGAAATTAGTGTGGTTGTGGCTATCGGTTGTCCCCATCGTGGTGAGGCTTTTGCCGCTTGTGAGTATGCTATTGATACACTCAAACATAATGCGCCAATTTGGAAAAAGGAACACTACAGCGTAGTGAGTGAAGATGGTTCTCCCATAGCAGAGTCTAGTTGGGTATCTATTAAAAACTGTAACCATTAAATAATTTCTTGTGTTTGTGCGTTTTGTTACAAAAATATTACAGTGGGGAATACCGCACCCAGAGGAAGGGCATACACACCAAAAAATAATTTGCAAGTTTTGTTAACAATCTGTTATATTTATTTACATAAGGTTACAAAAAATCAAAAACGAGGTTCTCAAATGGCTATTTTAATTTCTCTATTGGTTGTTGGTTGGGTAGCAGTTTCCGTTATCGGTTCTCTCGCTTACTTCTTGGGTGAACAAAGCAAACCCATTCACGAACGTAACTGGGCTTCTGACAAGTTTGAAACTTTAGCTAAATCTATTACAGGTGTAGATATGGACTATACTCAGCGTGTGCCTGCCTATGCTATAGATGCTTACAATAGTCGCAACTTACCTCAATAGTGCTGGCATTACTGCATTAAAATTTAATGATCACACATTTGGTCTGAAACTATTATCTGAAAGTAGTTTCAGCTTTTTATTTTTTATACAAAACAACCACGACGGGGCGATCGCTCGTCAAATTGAAGAAGTTATATATAGTAGTCTGTCAAATTTATTTTGACGGGTAATAATATGAAAAAACTTCTATTCTTCACTCCCCTACTCCCCTACTCCCCTGCTCCCGTCATTTTTGGGTTGACAGATTACTAGTTCTGTCCCCTGACCGGGGACTGTACTTTCAATCACTACCCCCGTGATCTAAAAGAATAAGGTCAAACTTCCCCAATGTTGTGTCCTGGATCACTTCCTCCGTCAAACTTATAGAATACAATCAACTGTTGTATTAGGAATACCTTAGCTAAATTGAAAAAACCTTGATTCTTAGACTGGGTTAGGCAACAGCGTAACCTGACTCGTTTGTTTGTCTATTGATAACACAAAACCTCGTGAACGCTTACGTTCTCAAACTCAACCTACAAAAAGTGGCAAAGGTATTGTCTTAATGCAACGATTTATTTAGCAGGGAATACTTTATGGGTGCGATCGCTAATATCACACATTATCAAATCATTGAACAATTATATGCCGGTACGCGCACCTGCGTCTATCGTGGTATCTGTACCATCAGCCAACAGCCAGCTATTATCAAGATTCTGAAAAACGACTATCCCACATTCAGCGAATTGGTGCAGTTTCGCAATCAATATACCATTGCCAAAAGTCTCAATTCACCCAATATTATTAAAACTTATCATCTAGAATCTTACAATCATAGTTATGCCTTAATCATGGAAGATTTTGGCGGCATCTCCCTTCATCAATGGATGATGAATCAGGAAAATAAACTTGCTTTGTCAGAATTTCTAGAAATAGCTATTTCTCTATGTGACATTTTAGATATATTATATCATCATCGGATTATTCATAAAGATATTAAACCCAGCAATATTTTAATTAATCCTACCACCAAGCAAATCAAACTTATTGACTTCAGCATCGCCTCACTGTTGCCAAGGGAAACCCAAACAATCCAAAATGCCAATACATTAGAAGGTTCACTTGCCTATTTATCCCCAGAACAAACAGGAAGAATGAATCGGGGTATTGACTATCGCAGTGATTTTTATTCTTTAGGCGTGACCTTTTACGAATTACTGACTGGAAAATTACCATTTATCTCTGATGAGCCGATGGAGTTAGTACATTCTCATCTGGCTAAAACTGCCATTCCAGTTCATAAAATTAATTCGCATTTACCTGTGGCTTTATCGGCAATTATCAGTAAATTGATGGCAAAAAATGCCGAAGATCGCTATCAGAGTGCATGGGGAATCCGATATGATCTAGAGATTTGTTTGCAGCAGTTACAAGCTACTAATCAGATTGAATTTTTTAGAACAGGAGAACATGATTTTAGCGATCGCTTTATCATTCCTGAAAAATTATATGGTCGAGAACAGGAAGTCACTAAACTCCTGCAATCATTTGAGCGGGTATCCGCAGGGAACAGCGAAATAGTGTTAGTCGCTGGTTTTTCTGGGATTGGTAAAACTGCCGTAGTTAATGAAGTTCATAAACCCATAGTCAAACAACGGGGATATTTTATTAAGGGAAAATTTGATCAATTAAATCGGAATATTCCTTTTTCCGCATTTGTGCAAGCTTTTCGCAATTTAATGGGGCAACTACTCACAGAAAGTGATCTCCAAATCCAAAACTGGAAAAATAAAAGTAGTTTTTCACTCTCCCCCCACTTTCGAGAGTTTATAGGGTAGGTAGAAGTAGG
>NZ_VIKX01000207.1 GCF_009711935.1 Dolichospermum sp. UHCC 0259
GTAAAGGATTCACAGAATTAACACACTAGGACTTGCCCAAGTTGAACAAGGTGAGGTGATTGATGGTGATGTTGTTATGGCCAGATTACATGAAAAAATTAGGCAGGCGCGTGAGAGTCAAAAATAATGGAATATGTTTTATCTGTAGAGGCAACTAAGGATTTAGAAGATATTTTAGATTATTTTCTCCAACGTAATTGCGAGCCACAACATCTAGCTAAATAACTAAAAGGAGATAAAGATAATGGGTGAGGCTAAAAGGCGTAAGCAATTACTAGGAGAGCAGCAATACAAAACTCAGGCGATAGCTAAAAATTTGATAGGAAGCTTAAATAGTTCCCCTCTCCTTAAAATAATTATTTTTGCATTTTTAGGAGAAGCTTTAGCATACGAATTACAGCCTGATTTGATGCCTAAAATTGCGGTCGAAAAAGCGATTGATTGGGTAAATAAGAATAGCGATATAGTTCACTTAGCACAACAAAAATCAGCTTGTTTTACGCCTACAGATGAAGCTACAAGAAATCTAGTTGAAATACTAATAATTATATCTACAGCAGCACCAAGGGAATCATCGAAAACAGATTTTTCGCAGCTTGACCCCTATAACCCTAAAGATGTTTGCAAAGCGTTAACCATTATCCTAGAGGGAATTTATATTGGCAAACAACTCAACTTGATCTAAAGATGAAAAGAATTGTTTAGGAGTTGCAAGAGATTTTAGCTTTCAATTTCATTGTTTGAGCTTAACCGACAAGTATTGCAGCAGTTGGTAAGCAGTTACAAATAATCTGGAAATTTAAGCGGGAATTTTCCAAAATTTTATCCCGTAGTTTGTGTTCGCAAGCAGAAAACCATTCAGCAACCAATTTTTTATCAGTAAGCTGTTCAAAAATCGGCAATTTGGCAACCAAGTTTTTACTATTAACGGTTTAATAAAAATATCAACAGGGATAACGGGATAGAACAGAACTTCAACGATAATTTTCCCACTCCCTCGCCAGTTGCCAATAGAGTGCTGTAGCATACCCCCCCTAAAAAGCTAATTATCAACACTCTTTCACCGCTTCAAACACAACTGGCTAGATTTACATCCATACCAGAATAGGGCAGATGCACAGTTTAGTTGCAAATATTTGCAGTGGTTAAACCTGACTTTAACGACCTTTCTATACCGGAATCTACACGGGTGGAAACTAAACATGATTAAATATGATTAATTGTATATATAAGCATATTTTTATCTACGGTTTAAAAAAAATATGTTATTACAATAGTATTACTCTTATAAAGAGGCTATTGACTTATGTACACCTTAAAAATTCGTAAAGTCGGGAATTCCTTGGGTGTAACATTGCCTAAAGAAGCCCTGCAAAAACTTAGAGTTCAAGAAGGAGACAGCGTATTTGTCACTGAAACCCCAACAGGTGTTCATGTGACTGCTTGTAATCCTGATTTTGAAAAAGCAATGGAAGCCTACAGAAAAGTCAGCACAAAATACAGAAATGCACTTCATGAGTTAGGGAAATGAATGGAATTTTCTGGTTAGATGAAACAATTGTTAGAGCTATACATGAAGACCAATTAACACAGCATGGCGGTCTTGCAGGTGTGCGAGATAACAATTTGTTTTTAGCTAGTTTGGATAGACCGAAGAATTTACTTGCTTATGGTGAACCTACACCCACCTTATTTGATTTAGCTGCGGCTTATGGTTATGGATTTGCTAAAAACCATGCCTTCATAGATGGTAATAAACGGGTAGCTTTCGTAGTGATGGCTACCTTTCTGGAATTAAATGGATATTCGTTGGATGTTCCAGAACCGGAAGTTGTTTTAATAATGGAACGACTAGCAAACGGTCAAGAAAGTCAAGAAACAATATCAGAATGGCTTCAAGAAAATTCTATTAAATATTAATTGTTGTGGCAAGTAACTGTTGGCAAGAAGACAAGTAAATACCACTGCTACTGATACCCAGCAGCTTGTAATAAAAACAACTTAGCATAACGTCCTCCTGTCTGTAATAATTCTTCGTGAGTTCCCAGTTCTATAACAACGCCATTGTGACTTGAACCATAACTTGGGCTAAATTGTGAACCATAAAATGAGCCATAAGT
>NZ_VIKX01000208.1 GCF_009711935.1 Dolichospermum sp. UHCC 0259
CTCCTATCCCTGTTACTTCCTAATTCCTTTTTAGTGGGGGAGTGTGAACAGTTACATTTCAATGATGCCTCGGAAAAAAGCAAGATCATTGGGATAATCGTTCCATTTACCAGCAGAACCGTAGTTTAACACCACGTAATCTTCCCCGTTGGGACCACCATTGTCTGGTTGACCAGCATACCAGTTAGTGTAAGTAGATGTTTCACCACTTGCCCACCTAAATTGACCTTCTGTTACCTGATCTGTTAAACCAATCCACAACTCTTCACTACTACCAAAGGTACTGATTAACCAGTCCTGCTCTGCTTGACTGTTAATGGTGACAAGATTTCCGCCTACACTCTGTGCTTGAGCCTGAGCTTGTTGCCATGTACCAAGACTAGTTAAGAGATATGTGCTGTTGTTGTAATTGAATGTACTGTCATCATTGATAATAGTTCCCGTGACGGCTGTACTTGTGCCGACTGTATAACCAGTTCCAGAAACTAGAGTTAACGCCACAGTTTCATTACTTTCTACTGTTGCATCTCCGGTAGGGTCAATAGTTAAAGTAGCTGTATTTGCACCCGCAGCAAAGGTAATAGTTTTTCCTGTGCCGGGTGTTGCTCCTGTATAGTCGCTACTGTCGGCCGTGCCAGTAATACCGTAATTAACAGTTAAGGGGTTGGTTGTCGCTCCTGTGCGGGTGAAGGTGTACAGGAAATTGGTAGATCCATTTTCTAGTACGCTATTGGGTGATACTGCTAGGGTAATGCTGGGAGTGGAGGATGTAATTTCAATGATGCCTCTGCGGAATTGGTCACTCGAAGAATCATTCCACTTACCAGGAGAGCCAAAATTCATTTCCACATAATTTTCTCCTTCCCAGCCATTGTTTGGTTCACCTGGAAGCCAGTTAGTGTAAGTAGATGTTTCACCACTCACCCAATTGAATTGGCCTTCTGTTACCTGATCTGTTAAACCAATCCACAGCGTTTGATTAACACCAAAGGTGCTGACTAACCAATCTTGCTCCGCCTGAGAGTTGATAGTGACAAGATTTCCTCCTAAACTCTGTGCTTCGGCTTGGGCTTGCTGCCATGTCGCACTATTACTGAGGATATAGGTAGATCCATTATATTGGTAGGAATTTGCCATGAGTAGAACACCTTCTGTTTATTAGCTTTAGAAATGTTATGTTTATTCAACATAATCAACTGGTGACTGACTTCCGTACTGAGAAATACTGACTGATCGTGACTGATAACTGAATTTTATTAATACATAGCCTGTAGTTAAAAATATAATTCACCATGCCACATCTTTAACTGGCACAAAGATGAGAATATACGTATTTTCTCTCCTTGATCTCCAATCAGCAGGAAAGCAAACCCAAAACCCATCGAGTTCTCCATTAACCATGACCAAAAAAATATTAACTGGACTAAGTTCACAAGCTTACGAACACCCATTTGATCGGAAAGCTTTGGCTTCTTTACAAAGTATGCCCGGTATTTCTCCTTTGCTCAAAAAAGTCAACGAATATGGCATTGATCGTTTGCTGAGATTACAAAGTATTGCTAGTGAAATTAGAGTCACACCGCGAAATTTTCCCCAATTGTATCAACCATTATTAGAAGCTTGCCAAATTCTGGATGTGACAACTATTCCTGAATTGTATTTATTTCGAGGTACAGGACATATTCAAACCTATATTATTGGCGTAGAAAAACCAATTATTGGTATTAATATTGAAGCAATGGAATGGTTAAATTATGATGAATTGCTGTTTATTTTTGGCTATGAACTTGCTCGAATTAAAAGTCAACATATAATTTATCATCAAATAGCAATTGTGATGCCAGCATTAAAAATATGGTTAAGTAGTACCACATTAGGCTTAGGAGGATTAATCGCTAGTGGTGTAGAATTAGCATTATATAATTGGGTAATGATGGCAAAGTTCACCGCAGATCGGGCTGGGTTATTAGCTTGTCAAGATATTGATATTGCAACTACCGCATTGATGAAACTTGCAGGTTTACCAGAAGAGTATTTAACTCCTCATGTGATTGAAGATTTTCTCATTCAATCCCGCGAATTTGCCTCTAATAGTGTTGATAGTCTAGATCAAGTCACGAAAATATTAAGTTATTCACAATCTAGTCTTTCTTGGTTAGTAATGCGGACTGGTGAATTATTAAAATGGGTTGATTCTGGAGAATACAATCATGTACTGCAAGGAGAAAATGTCAATATTCCAAAAGGAGAAGAGGAAGGAGACGAAAAAGAAGGATGGAACTTTTTGACTTCTTGGTAAATAGATGAACGGAAATAAATATAGCATTCCCTAGTCTAAGAGGTTGTTTGAAAAGTTTTAGGTTGTGATTTTAGGCACTTACAGATCCCCCCTAACCCCCCTTAACAAGGGGGGAACTAGAGTCAAAGTCCCCCTTTGTAAGGGGGATTTAGGGGGATCTAAAAATATTTGATACACCATGAGGGACTTTTCAAACACCCTCTAATGAAGTACAAAATTATCTGTGTTCATCTGCGTTTATCTGCGTTTAATTCTGAGTTCTTGTACCCAATTGCATGAGAATTTATATATCAATAAATATCAAATAATATTGTAAAACAGGGCGGGCTAGAAACCCACCCCCACAGAATTTATATTTAGTTTAATTTTGCTAATCTTTCCACAAAGCAATCCCACCCAATAAACCTGTAATATTGGGGATTAATTTCACATTTAAGGGCAAATTCATATTTATTCGTACTGCTTCACCACCACCAATGTAAAGACAATCATAGTTAAATAATTGTTGTAAAGATGTTATAGCTTTTTCTAAACGTCTATTCCATTTTTTCTCACCAATCTTATCTAACGCCGCCCGTCCTAACTGCTTTTCATAGGTTTCCCCTTTCCGAAATCGGTGATGTCCCATTTCCATATTTGGGACTAACTTCCCATCTACAAATAAGGCTGAACCAAACCCTGTACCCAAGGTAATTACCAGTTCTACACCCTTACCAGCGATCGCCCCTAGTCCCTGCATATCGGCATCATTAATGACTTTAACAGGTCTATTTAACTGTTGAGATAATGTTGTCGCTAAATCAAACCCAATCCAATCACAATGGAGATTAGCAGCGGTTTCCGTGACTCCATAACGCACCACACCCGGAAAACCTACTGATACCCGATGATATTCACCTTGAGCGGCAGCTAAGACTACAATAGTGTTGATTACTACTTCTGGTGTAGCAGGTTGAGGGGTTTCTAATCTGCCTCTTTCGGTTAAAGGCTTACCTGTAATATCTAATACCATCGCCTTCACGCCACTACCGCCAATGTCTACAGATAAGGTACGAATAGATCCGTTATCTTCTAACATAAGATTTTCTCGGTTTTTTGCAACTTCTTTCGATATTACGTTGCTAAATTAGAGTCCACAGGATATGTTTTCATGAACCTCTCCCAGATGTGAATAGTGGACAGAGAAAGAACAGCATTGAAACAGACGGATTTTCAATCCGTAGGGGCGGGGTCTCCCCGCCCTCTTCTCCTCGAACTGCTAATAACCACCATATATATTTTTCCCAACCATAACTAATTGAACACCAGATTGATTTAAATTTGCTAATCTAGAAGTAGTGTAAATATTGCTGATGGTAGTGCATTTTTCTATTAAAACTATTATTTGAGCAACAATTATGACAACGTTTCACCCTAACAGCCTGCGTTCTTACAGCCAAGAGGATGTACAGCAAATTCTGCAACTAGCGATCGCCCGTCAAGTAGACGATAACGATCAAGAATTTTCCTATCAGCAAATCCTGGAAATTGCCACAGAGTTACAAATATCACCCGATATCCTCCAACAAGCGGAACGGGATTGGTTAGGTAAACAAAACGAAGTTGAACAGCGTCAAGCTTTTAATCTTTATCGTCAAAGTAAATTTAAAAAACGTTTAGGCAATTACGCAATCATCAATATCTTTTTCCTGGGGATGGATTCCATTAGTGGCGGTCTTTCTTGGTCACTTTATATCTTACTCGCTTGCGGATTAGCCATATCCTTAGATATTTGGAATACTTTTCAAACCAAAGGTGAAGATTACGAAATCGCCTTTCAAAGATGGAATCGCAACCATCAAATTAAACAAACAATCAATACAGTTTTAAATAGATGGTTTAAGGTATTTAGTCCTTAAACCTAATAATTTACTATTTATCCTCTGATAAAATTTGTGAATTATGAAATTAATTCCGAAATTCTAATATCTGTTGAGCGACAATTTGCGGTTGTTCTAAATGAGGAATATGCCCACAATCTTTAATCCAAATTAGCTTACTTTGGGGAATAGCTTTGGCAAACTTGGGAGCATCCCCAGTTCCTAAAATTTTATCACTATCGCCCCATAAAATTAAAGTTGGTTGCTCAATTTGGGCAAGTTGCGGAAATTTAAAAGCCCCATAACCGCCACTTTTGGTAAAGGCAATTAAGGCTTGAGTCCAATTAGGCATTTGTAAGTGTAATTCTCCGCAACACAAAGCATCCTCAGAGATGAGATCAGGGTTTTTGTACGCAGTTCGACAAATACTTTTACGCACTTTGGGATTCCGCAAAAATTCCGTTGCCCAATAGTCCAAAGGCGGAAATATATATTTACTTAATGGGGAATTACCTTTTAATCCCGCACTATCTATTAATACCAGTTGTTTAACTGCTTCTGGGTAAGTGAGAGTAAAATCTATAGCCGCAGCCCCACCCATTGACGCACCCACCAAAATCACAGGTTGGTTAATCAGAGTTTGCCAAAACGAGTGGAGATGGTTTTTAATCGCTCCAGAACTGTATGCAATCCCCGGTAATCTATCTGTAAAGCCAAATCCCAATAAATCTACAGCCCAAACAGCATTTTTTTCCGCCAGCAAGGGCAAAAGTCGGCGGTATTCTAACACCGAACTATCAAAACCATGAATTAATAAAATCGGTGTACCACTGTGACCTTGTTGGACATAAGTGGTGTTAATGGGTTCATTAGCTAGGAGAGTGCTAATCGCCTGACTTTGGATATTTTGAGCCAAAGCGATAGATGTGGGTTCTGTGAGTTGCCCAACTGCGGCAGGAAGAAAACTTGGAAACATAAATTCCAGTGTACATCAGTGCGTACCACCATGACCAATACCCAGTGATCAATTTAAAAAGAAAATTTCCCCAAAAATTAAAATAGGTACACAATCCCCGTAAAATAAGAATCGGTTATCCCAAAAGTAGGAGATTCAAGCCATGCCAATGGCAGTTGGCGCAATTGAAACATTAGGCTTTCCTGCGGTTTTGGCATCAGCAGACGCAATGGTTAAAGCCGCTAGTGTCACCATTGTCTATTACGGTATCGCCGAAAGTGGTCGGATGATAGTTGCTGTCAGAGGTCACGTTGCGGAAGTGCAAACAGCCGTAGCCGCTGGAATTGTCGCTGGTGAAGAAGTTTATGGTGGTGAGGTTATTACCCACTACATTATTCCCAATCCCCCGGAAAATGTGGAAACAGTTTTACCTATCCACTTCACATCTAAATCCGAACCTTTCCGTATTTTCTAAGAGAGTTAGCTATCAAAAATTGAAGTATTCCTTCATAAAAATAATTTGTAGCAACCGATAACTTTATATTCATAACAGGAGATTAAAAATGTCACTACAAGCTGTTGGATCATTAGAAACTAAGGGTTTTCCCGCCGTTCTCGCAGCAGCAGATGCAATGGTAAAAGCCGGTCGAGTTACCCTCGTTGGTTATATCAGAGTTGGGAGCGCTCGCTTTACCGTCAATATTCGTGGTGACGTTTCCGAAGTCAAAGCCGCTATGGCAGCCGGTGTGGATGCTGTAGAGAAAGTTTATGGTGGTACTCTCGAATCTTGGGTAATTATTCCCCGTCCCCACGAAAACGTAGAAGCTGTATTACCAATTGCTTATACAGCAGATGTTCAACAATATAGAGATTCTGTGGAAAATCCCATTATTGGTGCGTCTAGAGGCTAATTGGTATTTTCGGCTGGTAATGGGTAATGGGTAATGGGTAATAACTTCCTATTCCCTTTTTCCCTAACTAGCAATGTCATGATCTTCAAAACGGCTGAATCTTGAGATAAAATCCATTAATTCATCCGTCTTTATCTGCGGTTAATTATTTTTGAAATCTTATTCAATGTAGCTTCATCTTAATTTGATATTACGGTCTATTGAATTAATCAAATAGGAGTTATTACCTGCTACTAAATCGCTAAATCTAATTTCGAGGAGCGCAATATCTCTATGGCAACAGATGGGGCAAATCTAGCTGAATATTGGCAACAGCGACTAAGTACAGAATGTCCAGAACAAAGTCAGGCTACCAGAGAAAGTATTGTTAACTGGCTTTTGGGAGTAGATTTAGAAAGGTTTAATTTACTGAACCCAAAAGAATTAGAAATTGCTAAACAGGCAATGGAATATCGGTGGCGAATTCTGCACAAACGTTATTTAGGGATGGGCAGAGACAAGGCTTATCGTCAACTGATTAGCCGGTTGGGTAGTGTAGTGGCAGTCAGAAACAAAATTCAAACGTGGATATCCCTCAGCCGCGATCGCCAACGGAGTGTTGTTGATGTCCTGCAAGAAGTCCTCCAAGAATTGATGCAAAGTGACTCATATATCCAACAACAAATGACTCACATTGCCGCATTAACAACGGACAAAAGATTGCGGGACACATTACTATTTGCCAGCATCGAAGAATATTGTTTACGTCCAGTTCGCAATCAACCGATCTTAATGTACCGCTTTGTTAACTACCTGCGGCGGATGCAGCGGGGAGGCTTGACACAAGTACCTAGCAGCGAATTAGTGAAACTTGTTTCCGAGGAAATTCTTACCGAAAACAACGACAATCCAGTTAGCTTAGTTGATAATCAGGCGATCGCTCAATATCAAGAAACCCAACACCTAGAAGAACAAATAGTTAACCGTCAACTCGTACAGGAAAAATTTGAACAATACCTGTTAGAAAATATTGGACAATATGCAGTAGACTGGTTGCGCTTATATCTGCAAGGCAAATCTCAAGAAGAAATTGCCCAACAACTCCAAAAACCCATCAAAGAAGTATATCGGCTGCGGGAAAAACTCAGTTATCATGCCGTCCGCGTTTTTGCCATCAAAGGTCAACCAGAACTAATTGATAACTGGCTATCCATCTCCCTAGAAGAACATAATCTAGGGCTAACAGAAACCCAATGGCAACAACTTCCAGAAAAAATCACCCCTCTAGGACAACAAATCCTCAACCTCCGCAAAGCAGGTAACTCCATAGAAACTGTAGCCCAACAACTACAACTTAAAAATCATCAAGTTCTAGGTGAATGGACAAAAATTTATCTTGCCGCCCAAACTCTGAGGATTCAGAATTAACATAGGTAATAGGTAGTTGGTAATTGGTAATTGGTAATGAAAAATTCTGATCCACTGCCCCCTACTCTCTACTTACCATCCTTCCTTAGATATATTCATGAAAAAAGATATTATTATTGATACTTTTCCGCTTCTGAGTACATCCAGTCCAGAAACCAAAGAATGGCTGCTGAATATAGCAACTGAACATGATTATCCATCAGGACGGGCTGTTTTAATGGAAGATGCCTGGGGTAATGCAGTTTACCTTATTGTTTCCGGTTGGGTGAAAGTTCGTCGCACCAATGGCGAAGAATCTGTCACCATAGCAATTTTAGGACCCGGTGATTTCTTTGGAGAAATGGCCATTTTGGATGAATCCCCCCGGTCAACGGACGTTATTTCCCTTTCCAAAGTAAAACTACTGAGTGTTTCGAGAGAAAGTTTTCTGGAAATCCTGTTTCAAGACTCACAGTTACATCATAGAATGCTGCAACTGATGGTAGGCAGAATTCGTCAACTTAATCTGCGGTTACAAATGCGTTTGTCACCACCAGCGGTTAAACTCGCCCATACTTTAGTAAGTTTGACTGATAGTTATAGTCAAGAATCAGAACAAAGCAAGAAAATTTTTAACATTCCCCTGAAAGATTTGGCAGAGGTGACAGAAATCACCTTAGAAGAAGCTACCAAAATCATGGAAAAACTCTTTGAAAAAGAATGGATTAAAATTAATACTGCTAACAACACCATTGATCTGATTAACTACACACAACTCGTGGTTTTAGCCAGCAAACTCTAAATTTAACCAGATATAGACTCAAATCCAGCCAATATGTCATAAGTTAAAAAAGAGTGTTCCAGAGAAAATTGATTTATGACTACTACCATCAAGACTGAACCTGATTTAGCGTCCCATTTTGTTAATAGCATCTTGGCCATTAAACCCATAGCTAATCTTGCTAAACACCAAGCCAGACAAATGATGATTAAACGGGCTGAAGAAATTGGTGTGTTTTGGACAAAGGAAGTAGAGAAACTGCAAACCCGTGATTGGGGAAGCGATTTAGCGCAAGTCCAAAATCCGCAGCTAAATTACCCAGATTACTACGTTACCTCATTCCACGCCTATGAAACCGGAAATCTCAGTTGGCAAGCTGCTTTTGAAGTAGAATCTGCGGCTCATGCTGTCCACTCTAGGATTTGGCAGAAACCGGAAAATCAAGGTGATGCAAAACTCCGCCAAAGCTTTCACGATATCCTCAAAAATTCTATTTCTGAGCAGCCACAAGATGTTATAGACTTAGGGTGTAGCGTAGGGATGAGTACCTTTGCCCTCCAGGCAGTTTATCCCCAAGCCAAAATTACCGGTTTAGACTTATCTCCTTACTTCCTAGCGGTAGCTAACTATCGTAGCCAAGAACGTCAAACCCAAATTAACTGGGTACATAGTCAAGCAGAATCCACAGGTATAGCAGATGCTTCCTTTGATTTAGTTTCGATTTTTTTGATGTGTCATGAATTACCCCAATCAGCAACTCACCAAATTTTTGCTGAAGCTAGACGTGTTTTGCGTCCCGGTGGCCACCTAGCAATTATGGACATGAATCCCAAATCGGAAATTTACAAAAAAATGCCAACATACATTTTGACGCTGCTTAAAAGTACCGAACCTTATTTAGATGAATATTTCAGTTTGGATATTGAACAAGCCTTAATTGGGGCAGGTTTCCAAGCTCCTACTATTACTAGTAATAGTCCTCGTCACCGTACTATCATTGCTCAGGTGAGTGGCTAATTTATATTTGGTGTTGTGGGCAGTTATTCCCCCCCTGCTGTTTTTGTGGTTTTATTACCGCAGAACTCCTGCTGCCCCACCTTGGTTAAATTTATGTGTTTTGTTCATTATTGGTGCTATCTCTGGTTTTGCTGCTCTGGGCTTGGAATGGGCTATGGAAAATGTGGCTAACCGGGTTTTAGATTGGCAACAGATACAGCGTCATTTTTCTGGGGTGGTTTTTCGGCAAATATTAGCGATCGCTCCCATTGAAGAAGGTTGTAAATTAGTAGCAGTTATTCTGCCCATTTCCTATCTACAACGTCAGTATCATCTCCGAGCTACTACAGTTTTTTTATTTACCATAGCCGTAGCTTTAGGTTTCACAGCGGAAGAAACCTGGATTTATTTATCTCACGGCACATCTTCAATTCTCGACCGTAGCATTGGTACACCAGTCCATGCCATGTTTTCTGCTCCTTGGGGATATGCTTTAGCAATATATATTTCTGCCAGCAAAAGGTTTAATCAAAATCGGCATTTGATTTTTATTGCTTGGTTAAATTCTGTTTTCTTTCATGCTTTAGTCAATATTTTATCTATTTCTGTGAGGTTTTCAAGACCTACAAATTTACTCATTTATTGTTTATTTCCTTTACTATTATGGCTGTTTTGGCGGTTGGAACAACTACTGCGAAAACTCCAGAAAAAACATCCTTTAGAGTTAATTTCTGGACGTACATCCTCAGCCCGCACTTGGCAAAGGGGTTTAGTATTGTTAATCCTATCACTAGGCGGAAATTCTCTATTTGGATTATTTATCCTATACAGAAAAATTAGTCCTTTACGGTGGGAACTTTGGTTTGATCCGAAAATTTCCTGGTTTATAGTCCAAGAAATATTATTCAATTTTGGTTTAGGACTTTTAGCTTGGTTAATTTATCGCTATTTACGCAGTTTAGCCGGTCGTCGGTATTTATGAAAATAACGGAGAATAAAACAATGACCATTATCACAATAGATGATGAATTAATTAATGAAATTATCGCAGTCAGTCACTATGAAAATGCACAGGAAGCAGTCATCAACATATTATCCAACTACTTGCAGCAACAAAAAAAGGAACTGCCTTTATTTGAGCGATTACGTTTTATAGATGATGAATCTACCGAAGATGATATTGCCTCATTGTTTGAACGTGATCAAGACACAGGCAGAAATTTTGAACTATGACCTATCTAATTGATACCTGTGTAATGTCTGAGTTTGTTAAACAAGCTCCCAACCCTCAAGTTAGTCAATGGTTTAATCAGCAACCAATTGAACAGTTATTTTTAAGTAGTATAACCATCGCTGAAATAAAAAAAGGGATTTATAAAATCCAAAACTCACAACCTGAACGATATCAAAAACTAAAAATATGGCTGCAAAAATTAGAAATTGAATTTTATTCTCGTATTTTACCGATAAATGATGATATTTTAGATAATTGGGCAAAATTTTCTGCAAACGCAGAATTGAAAGGTAAAAAATTAGCCGTAATGGATAGTCTGATTGCCGCAACAGCGCATTATCATCAATTGACTTTAGTTACTCGCAATGTTGATGATTTTAAAATGACACCAGTTAAAATTATCAATCCTTACAATCTTGAGTGAATTTCATAATACTGAAGACGGCTTTTTGCAGTTCGCATAAAATATCCAAATATATTTTTACTAACCAAGTAATGATCTGATTAACTAGCTTTGAGTTCCTCTGTTGTACAATCTAGTTGTAAAACTTCTTAAAAAAGAGAATGTTAAGCAAAGAAACCACTTACTCGCAAGCAAAGTTGAATTTAGCAACTATCTTAGATCAGGTGTGTGACCAACAGGAAATTATAGTAATTAAACGTCGTAATCAGAAAAATGTGGCGTTAATTGCCGAAGATGAACTTTCCAGTTTATTAGAGTGTGTTTATTTATTAAAATCACCTGAAAATGCTAAACGTTTATTTCGGTCTTTAGAATGGACTCAAACAACAATAGAAACTCCTCAAACATTAGCTGAATTAAAAGAGGAGTTAGGAATATAGATCCCCGACTTCTCAAAGAAGTCAGGGATCTGGATAGGTTTAAACTATTGCCAATACTGGTTGACTTACTGCTGCATTAACAGATATGGATTCAGAATCAGCCGCATAGATTTCACAAGCGTTATTGGGACTTTCCACCAATTTAACTTTGTAAAGAGTTGCACCTAATTCAAGAATTGGCGATCGCAAAGTATTACTAATATAAAGAGCAATATTCTCCGCAGTTGGCACAACCTTATTAAAGAAAGCAACATCCTTATTTAAGAAAGTATGATCAAATGGCTCAATCACGTAATCTGTAATTATCTGATTTAAAGCCCCCAAATCAATCACCATACCCGTAGAGGAGTCAATATCCCCTTTTATCGTCACTTCCAATTGATAATTATGTCCGTGTCCATTTACACGGGCGCATTTACCATAAATTTCCGTGTTTTTTGCCAAACTCAAATCAGGGTGTGCCAATCTATGAGCAGAGCTAAAATGAGTGCTAATACTCAAATAACCCTCCATACCCTGACCTGAATAGTCTGCCCAAAGCTGATGACTTTCAAACAGTTTAACGTTGGATAGCTTCACTCCCAATCCATCAATGGGTGATTCCAAAAGACCATGAATGTAACGGGAAATATTCTCTGTAGTGGGGACAATATCGGCAAAATAAGGAATATCCTCATTGACACAAGAGTGATCAAATATTTTCACTACATAATCTTCCACCACCCTATTTAAAGCAGCCACATCCACAATCATCCCAGTCCGGGAGTCTATTTCCCCTGCTACAGCCACCTCTAGATGATAATTATGTCCGTGAGTCTGAGTACATCTACCATATTTATCAACACTGAGGTTAGGTGCTAGACGGTGAGCGGCGCTAAAATGAGTCCTGATGGTTAAATTAGCTTGTTTTCCCTCTCCTTGATAATCTGCCCAAAGTTGAGGATGTTCAAATAACTGGACGCGCACCAAAGGTAAATGGGGTGCTAACCGTTCCCAAATCACTCGCGCAATATTTTCCGTTGTGGGGAGAGTTTGTTGAAATTCTGTCCACACATCATTGAGATAGGAAAAATCTAGTTGACCGGTAACTTCCTCTTTGATGACGTGCTTCACATCGGACAGATTTAATACCATCCCATACTCATCTAATTCCCCAATCATAGAAATAAACAAGACATAGTTATGTCCATGTCCAGGAAATTTCGAGTAAGCACCAAATTTTTCTAAATTCTCGATTTCACTCAGTTCGGGGAACCAATACCGACCAACTGCTGAAAACTGATCACGGCGATTAACAATACATTGCATGAGTATACTGGGAAGAGAACTTAATATTTCTTAAACTTTGACTATTTACAGCATAAACCAATTTGTTACCTAGATGATGGTTGGAAAGTATTAATTTGTATCAAGATCCCCCCTAACCCCCCTTGATAAGGGGGGAACTAGGTCAAAGTCCCCCTTTCTAAGGGGGATTTAGGGGGATCTCAAGATTTTGAATAGATAATCAAGGACTTGTGATTTCATCCTCTTAGCGATCGCTGAATTTTCCGAAAATACTTGGTAATTAAGTAAATACAAGTAACGCTATAATCAGAGGTTGAGATTAACGAACGGGTTCAAGTCCGGGGTTTCGCATATCAATTTTGGATTAATCTCAAATCCGAAATTTAAAATCTAAGATTGTGATCACAAGTTTACAAAATTCTTTAGTTAAACAAATCCGCAAGTTGCACTCCACGAAGGAGAGAAATAAGCAACAACTATTCTTATTAGAAGGAACACATTTGCTAGAGGAAGCTTGTGCAGTTTCCTATCCCTTAGATGCGGTATGTTGTACTTCACAATGGTATGAGACACATCCCCAACTATGGGAAGTGATTTGTAGTCAGTGCTATCGGGTGGAAATTGTCAGTCCAGAAGTTTTAGCAGCAATGGCTACAACTGTCAATCCTGATGGTATAGTGGCGATCGCTCAACGAGAAGCACAACCCAGACAAATTCCTTTCACTGGCTTAGTTCTGGCTTTAGAAACTGTCCAAGATCCTGGTAACTTAGGAACTATGATTCGCACAGCCGCAGCCGCAGGTGCATCAGGTTTGTGGTTAAGCGAAGATAGTGTAGATTTAGATAATCCCAAGGTTTTACGAGCTTCTGCTGGACAATGGTTTCGCTTAAATATGGCTGTAAGTGCAGATTTGCAAACCACCGTTCGGCAAAGTCAGCAAGCAGGAATGCAAGTAATAGCTACCTTACCTAATGCCGATTTAACCTATTGGCAAGTAGATTGGCGTAAACCTAGTTTAATATTATTGGGTAACGAAGGAGCGGGATTATCAGCGGATTTAGCCGCATTAGCAGATATCCAGGTGAAAATTCCCCTTAGTCCTGGAGTAGAATCCTTGAATGTAGGCATCACTGCTGCTTTAATGTTATATGAAGCTCAAAGACAGAAAATTTCTCAGTAAGGTTTGCTAAATCAATCTAAAACCTCAATAAATCAAGATTTTCCGGGTTAGAAAGGTGAATTAGTTGCAAAAAACCAGCGTTGAAACCGTTCATTTATCGCTCACTTTCCCAAATTTAATCTTATTCTTACCTCCCTCCTTCTTCCTCCTTCTTCCTTCTTCCTCCTGACTCCCTCCTTCTTCCTCCTTCTTCCTTCTTCCTCCTGACTCCTTCTTCCTCCTGACTCCTGACTCCTCCTTCCGACTATTTGTTTTTTTGCTCTAAATACTGTTCAATATCAGCAATTGCATCTTCCCAAGCCGCTAGATCAAAAGTATGAGTGTTTTCACTGCTTTCTTGGTTTGTAGAATTACTCATATCTGATATGGAATGATCTGGAACAATATCTTGTAACTCATTGAGGAAGTCCTGAATATCTTGATCAACAAAATTGCTTTGAGAGTCTTTAATAGGTTTCATAATCTTCATAAGAGAATCATGATTGATGTATGTAATGATAAATTGCAGTTACTAATCCAACTTTCTGCGCGAACATGAATAAATTTGTGAAACAAGGGTTAATTTGGCTGGGTACAGCTACCATTACGTTGAGTTTAATGGCGTGCGATGCCTTCGGCGGGCGTAGCCATCGCCTGTTTCCTCCTCAAGGTGATATAGTTGAGAGAGTTAGTGATGGTGATACATTAGTATTGAAAAATGCTGATGGTAAAAAGTTCACAGTGCGGTTTGCTTGTATTGATGCTCCAGAAATACCGCATTCTCAGAAAGAAAAGAAGAGTAAAATTACTAAAGATGTAAATCAGTTTGCTTGGGGTACGAAAGCAAAAATACGGATAGAGGAACTGATCAAACAAACAGACAATCGTGTACAGTTAAATATTACAGATAGCGATAGCTACGGCAGAAAAATTGCCGAAGTACGTTTAAAAGATGGCACTTTTTTACAGGAAGTTTTGTTAAAAGAAGGATTGGCTAAAGTATATCGTTCTTATTTAAGCAAATGTCCAAGCAAGGACATAGTACAACAAGCCGAAGCACAAGCGCAACAGCAAAAAATTGGCGTTTGGAGTGATAAAAAATTTGTTGATCCTTGGGATTATCGAAAAGCAAATAAGCAAATTAGAAATTAAGCCCTACTTCAGTAGTAACTGCTTTCAGCAAATTATGTCTGTGGGGAATTTTTACAAAAACTCACGCAAGAACTCAAAGGGATTATCTTCCCAACAAGGTTCGGGTACTAACCACACCAATTTGCTTTTAATTTCGTCTTCAATTTCATCGCTATCGTCTCTATCAAATAGTGAAGTTAAAGCTTCCCAATCGCGTTCTCTCAGGGAGTTCATGTAGGAAACATTTACCTGTAGATTATAATGGTAATTCACAAGCAGATTTTTAGTTAACTTTTATAAAGACTAAGTATTATCTCTTAAAAAAAACACTTAGTTGATTTTGCTCAACATCAAAATGATAGTGATCATCATCGTATTTACACTATATAGCGATCGCGTTTTCTTGTCGAATAATCTTGATCATCTGCAATTAAATTTCCTTTGCCCAAAATCCCCCGATCCTATAAACTCAAAGATGCTGAGTTATTCCTAATCATGTCCGACTCCCAAGTAAGTGCTGCTGTTGCGAAACTCTACGATACCTACCCTTTCCCTCCCGAACCCATCCTCGACGAACCACCACCAGGTTACAATTGGCGTTGGAATTGGTTAGCTGCTTATAGCTTCTGCACAGGTAGAAAACCACAAAAGCAAGATATCCGCATCTTAGATGCTGGTTGTGGTTCAGGAGTTGGAACGGAATATTTAGTCCATCTCAACCCACAAGCGCAGGTAGTGGGTATAGATTTAAGTGCTGGTACACTGGAAGTCGCAAAAAAACGCTGTCAAAGTTCCGGCGCTGATCGTGTAGAATTTCATCACTTAAGTATCTATGATGTGGAACAAATTCCTGGACAATTTGATTTAATAAATTGTGTTGGGGTGCTTCATCATCTCCCAGATCCCATTCGTGGTATCCAAGCATTAGCGAAAAAACTCGCTCCCGGTGGATTAATGCACATCTTTGTGTATGGAGAACTGGGAAGATGGGAAATACAACTCATGCAAAAAGCGATCGCTCTCCTCCAAGGTAACAAAAAAGGCGACTATCGTGATGGAGTTCAAGTCGGGAGAAAAATATTTGCTTCACTACCAGAAAATAACCGCATTGTCAAGCGTGAAAAAGAAAGATGGTCAATGGAAAACCAGCGGGATGAATGTTTCGCCGATATGTACGTCCATCCCCAGGAAACAGACTACAATATTGATACATTGTTTAAATTCATAGACGCTTCCGAATTAGACTTTGTAGGTTTTTCCAATCCCGGATTTTGGCAACTAGAAAAGCTGCTAGAAAAAGCCCCAGAACTAATTGAACGAGCCGCCGAACTCACAGAACGTCAACGTTACCGTCTCATAGAATTACTGAATCCCGAAGTAACCCATTACGAATTTTTCCTCACTCGTCCCCCCCTACCCAAAACTGACTGGTCAGTAGATAACACTTTATTAACTGCAATCCCCGAACTTAACCCTTGCATAGATGGGTTTCCCAGTCAATGTTTATTTAACTATGACTACCAAATAGTTAACCTATCAACAGCCGAATTTGAATTCATGAAAAGCTGTGACGGTAAATCTACCGTAGCAGAGATTTTAACCAAAGTTCAGTTTGATTTAGATGGAGTCAGAAGTCTTTTGCAACAACAAATGATCTTACTGATACCCGGTTAAGTAGAAGAGAACCAAACTTCAGGAAGTTCATCTACATCTTCCACCAAAAAATCTCGATACACCCAGATTCGAGAAGCATTGTAGAGATCACTAAGAATAGGTTTTAATACACCATTTTTATCCCAAGGTTGAAGATCAGAATCTAATTCACAAAAACCGACCCATGAATGTCCTTGTTGCTGCAAATCCTTAGCCCTGACAAGGATTGCAGCCAATACAGCCATATCATAAGGTTTTAGGGAAGTATCCATTGCCCCAATAGAAACTTGTCGTTCTAGCATAGATTCTGAAAGAGGAAAAACATTCAAATTTGGATGTCTGGCTAATTCTCTCAATCTTTCTGGGACTTTTGTTAATTCATTTGTAACCAATCCATCAAACTTATCAAAAACTCGAAACGCTGCATTAGCATCTTCTGTAGTCAGTTTCCCTTGTCTTTTAGCCCATTGGACAAATTTACGTAGATCGTTAGAATCAGTACGTGGAGTAAATCGCCGGGGTATAGTTTCACGTGCTTCTGTGAGGCAGATAGCAGGTAAATGTAACTCAAACTCTCCAGCTTTCGCAAGTTCAAGTAATTGAGCCGCTTGGGGAGTCTGTAAATGTTCAGGTTTAAGAATATCTACAACCCAGTTTGTTTCGACAAAAACCGCTTGAGGCTTCATTTTGCAACTTTACTCCACCTTGGTCCACCAGCCCTGACTTCACCAAGTCGCAGAAGATTGATTATCCGTCCGCCAAACAAATTTTTCAAATCATCTGGTAAACTGTCTATACTAGTTTGCAGTTTCAATTTCTCTAACCATCGCTGAACTTGTGATTCAAACTCAAGGTAAGGGTTTCCCTTCCATTGCTTATCTGCTGGTGGTAATAAATAATTTGGAAGTCTTGCTTCACCAACAACTCGAATTGATGAACCCTGAGAATCATCCAAAGAATCCCACAGGACAATAACACGCTCTCCAGCAACAAGTAAGCCAACAGAGCAACCAAACCCAATCATTGAGCCTTTAAGCTGATCAATAATATTGTTAGAATTGTTAAGATGGATATTAATATCATTGAGTTTTACTTCAACAATCATCAAATATTCTCCATCTGGGCTGGTAACGATAATATCTGGATGTGATGTTTTCATAGAAATATCGAAATATTGAACTTGAGTTCATGAACAAATATGATGGTTCTGCCATATTGACTAACATTCTAGCCCAAGTTGGGCTAAACTTAGACGGAGTAAGACACCTCCTCAAACAACAACTACTCTTACTAACCCCCGCTTCATGAAAAAATCAGTCATAGGTGATTCTGTTACCAATGACTAATGACCAATGACCAATGACCAATGACCAATGACCAAAAATAAGTTAATTGTTTTTTTCTAAAGTAGTGTTACCGGATCGTGATATGATTCAACTGACTGAATGTGCAGTCATCTCATATTAGCTGTACTGGTTTCAAGTCTCGTGAGCTTGTCAGAAGAATCAATTGCACCGACTCAGACAACACAACAAGATGAGAAATCTGGTTTTGCTCAAACAGAACCAGTAAGCTCTTCCATGCAAGAGTTTTATCAACTCTATCAGAAGTTGCTAGTAATCACACTTGTGTTGACGGGGATTATTTTTATCTCTGTGTGGATTTTTTATTCCTTAAACATAGCCCTAAATTATTTGATTGGGGCGTGTACAGGTGTGGTTTACTTAAAAATGCTGGCTAACGATGTCGAGAGACTTGGTGGTGAAAAACAAAGTTTGAGTAAAAATCGTTTTGCTCTAATAATGATACCGATTATATTGGCGAGTCAATGGCATCAGCTACATATCCTGCCGATATTCTTGGGGTTTCTCACCTACAAAGCTACCCTCCTCATCTATATGGTGCAAACTGCATTCATTCCTGAAGCTTAAAGGGTGTAAGCACTGCTAAACCCCTACAGACAATCCTCCAATCCTCGATTTTTGGGGAAAAACCTTGAAGAACGCCCATGCTTAGTGTATTAAACGCTTTTAACGCTTTTCCCCTCGCCGAACTAGAAGTAGGTCATCACTTCTTGTGGCAACTGGGCAGTCTCAAAATACATGGGCAAGTATTTCTCACCTCATGGTTTGTGATTGCTATCCTAGTAATAGCATCACTAGCTGCCACCAGGAACGTCCAAAAAATTCCTCGTGGCATCCAAAATTTGATGGAATATGCCCTAGAATTTATTCGGGATCTAGCGAAAAACCAACTCGGAGAGAAAGAATATCGCCCCTGGGTACCATTTATTGGTACGCTATTCTTGTTTATCTTCGTATCAAATTGGTCAGGAGCATTAATTCCCTGGAAGCTAATCCACTTGCCTTCTGGTGAACTAGCCGCCCCTACCAACGACATCAATACAACAGTCGCATTGGCATTGCTAACCTCCTTGGCGTATTTTTACGCTGGATTTAGCAAACGAGGTTTAGGCTACTTTAAGAAATATATCGAGCCAACACCGATTCTATTGCCAATTGCCATTCTCGAAGATTTTACCAAGCCCCTCTCCCTAAGCTTCCGGTTATTTGGAAATATATTGGCGGATGAATTAGTAGTGGCGGTATTGGTATTGCTCGTGCCTCTCTTTGTGCCTTTGCCTGTAATGGCCTTGGGTTTATTTACTAGTGCCATTCAAGCCCTAGTATTTGCTACCCTAGCCGGGGCGTATATTCATGAGGCTTTAGAGGGACACGGCGAAGAAGGACATGAGGAGCATTAACGCCCTCAGTTGATTGCCTAGTTTAGACGAGCAAACTTGCTCAAAATATCGCTACAGCGATTTAAAACCCTGGTGCAGTGTGAAAACACAAATCTAGTTTGTTACGGACATTTGTAATTTTTGTAGTTAAAGCAAGGAAAATCGTCATGGATCCATTAGTACAAGCTGCTTCAGTTCTAGCTGCTGCTCTCGCTATCGGTTTAGCTGCAATTGGACCTGGTATTGGTCAAGGTAATGCAGCAGGTCAAGCAGTAGAAGGTATTGCACGTCAGCCCGAAGCAGAAGGCAAAATTCGCGGCACACTACTTTTAACCTTAGCCTTCATGGAATCCTTGACAATTTACGGTTTGGTAATTGCCTTGGTATTGCTATTCGCTAACCCTTTTGCCTAAGACCGAAGAAGTTTTGTTAGTGTAGAGACGTGAAAGATGTCACAGACAGCGAAAAGCTGGACATCTACACGCCTCTACAAACCGGCAACTTATTGATCATTGGTGAAAACGGGATTCGTAAAATTATCACAGGCTGGATCATCTTACTAGCCAAGAAAATTAGTATTCCAGCCAAAGAGGAGAGAAATGTTTGATTTCGATGCTACCTTGCCATTGATGGCATTGCAATTCCTGTTGTTGGCAGCTTTGTTGAATGCAATTTTCTACAAGCCTATGACTAAGGTATTGGATGATCGGGATAATTATGTCCGTACCAATAACCTTGATGCTCGTGAACGCTTGGCTAAAGCTGAAACCTTAGCTAAAGAGTATGAGCAGCAACTGTCATCTGCACGTAAGCAGTCTCAATTGACTATAGAAACTGCCCAGAATGAAGCTAAGAAAATTACGGCAGAAAAAATAGCCCAAGCCCAACAGGAAGCACAAGCTCAACGCGAACAAGCTGCTAAAGAAATAGAGCAACAAAAGCAAGCAGCTATGGCTACCCTAGAAGGACAAGTGGATGCTCTCAGCAACCAGATTCTAGAAAAACTATTAGGATCAGCTTTGGCGAAATAATATAGCAGGAGTCAGGAGTCAGCACTTCGGCTTCGCTCAGTGACCCTTCAGGAGTCAGGAGTAAAAGCCTGTTATGGAATCAAGTTCCATGATTAATTGATTTTCTTACTACCTTGGCGGTTGTTATATTACCAAATTGGTTCTACGAAAGCATAAACACTTAAGGGCATTTGCCTAGAAAGTGGCGAAATTTAAGTGTCCAAAAAGTTGGCACTTTTTTCCCTGTCGGGAAAAATTAACGAATTACCAAGCGAGCAGCGCACTTGTAGATGGGTAACATGGGCAATATTTTATTACTTGCCGCAGAAGCTGTTCACTCTGAAATGGCAGAAGGCGGTTTTGGTCTAAACCTAGACATCCTGGAAACCAATCTAATTAACTTAGTAATTCTGATTGGCATACTATTCTACTTTGGACGCAAAGTTTTAACCAATATCTTGACTGAAAGACGCTCCGGTATTGAAAGCGTTATTCAAGATGCAGAAGGACGCTTGCGGGAGGCTCAAACTTCTTTGGCGAAAGCTCAAGGACAGTTAACTCAAGCACAGCAAGAAGCACAGAGAATCACTCAAGTAGCTGAACAAAATGCTCAAGCTGCGAAAGAGGCTATTTTAGCTAAGGCAAATCTGGATGTAGCTCGGTTGAAAGAAACCGCAGCATCTGATTTGAATGCAGAACTAGAAAAAGCGATCGCCCAACTTCGACAAAAAGTAGTCGCTCAAGCGCTGCAAAAAGTGGAAGGACAACTCAAGGGTGGTATTAGCGCAGATGCTCAACAAATTTTAATTGATCGCAGCATCGCACAACTGGGAGGCGAGATATGAAAAGTGATGCAGCTACCGCTGAAGTATCTCAGCCTTATGCACAGGCCTTGTTATCCATTGCTCAATCTCAAAACGTAACAGAAGAGGTTGGTGGAGACGCACGGACATTTATCGGCTTTTTAACAGGGAATCAAGAACTCACAGGCTTTTTGAGCAATCCCTTTGTGAAGCCAGAAAACAAGAAAAATGTCCTCAAACAATTACTTGGCGAAGGTGTAAACCCCTGCCTACGTAACTTTTTACTGCTGTTAGTTGACAGAAGACGCATTGCTTTTTTAGAACCGATTTTACAGCAGTATTTGGCGTTATTACGCCAGCTAAATCAAACTGTATTGGCTGAAATTACTTCTGCGGTTCCCCTCACAGAAACCCAACAGCAAGCAATTACAGAAAAGGTAATTACTCTCACCAACGCTCGTCAAGTGGAATTAGCCACCAGAATAGACAGCGATTTAATTGGTGGTGTAATTATCAAAGTTGGTTCTCAAGTAATTGACGCTAGTTTGCGTGGACAACTACGTCGTCTTTCTTTGCGTTTAAGCAGTAACTAAATCGGTAATGGGTAATGGGTAATAGGTAATGGGTAATAGGGATAATTTTTCCCAATGACCAATGACCAATGACCAATCACTAATTATCATTAACTTCTTCCGAAACTAATTAGCACGACAAATGAGCATTTCCATTAGACCTGACGAAATCAGCAGCATCATCCAACAACAAATCGAGCAATACGACCAAGAGGTTAAAGTTGCTAACGTTGGTACAGTGCTACAAGTAGGTGACGGTATTGCCCGGATTTATGGCTTGGAAAAAGCTATGGCTGGGGAACTCCTAGAATTTGAAGATGGCACAATCGGTATCGCCCAAAACTTAGAAGAAGATAACGTTGGTGCGGTATTGATGGGCGAAGGTCGGAGTATTCAAGAAGGTAGCTCTGTAACCGCTACTGGTAGAATTGCTCAAGTAGGCGTAGGTGACGCTCTCATTGGTCGCGTTGTAGATGCTTTGGGTCGTCCTATTGATGGTAAAGGTGATCCCAAAACAACCGAAACTCGGTTAATTGAATCTCCTGCACCTGGGATTATTGCTCGTCGGTCTGTACATGAACCGATGCAAACAGGGATTACCGCTATTGACTCCATGATTCCCGTAGGCCGTGGTCAACGGGAATTGATCATTGGCGATCGCCAAACTGGTAAAACAGCGATCGCTATTGACACCATCATCAACCAAAAAGGTGAAGATGTAGTTTGCGTTTACGTGGCGATCGGTCAAAAAGCTTCCACCGTTGCTAACGTAGTCCAAACCTTACAAGAAAAAGGCGCGATGGATTACACAGTAGTTGTTGCTGCTAACGCCAGTGACCCAGCTACCCTACAATTCCTCGCTCCCTACACAGGCGCTAGTATTGCTGAGTATTTCATGTACAAAGGCAAAGCGACCTTAATCATCTATGATGACCTTTCCAAGCAAGCTCAGGCTTATCGCCAAATGTCCTTGCTGTTACGTCGTCCACCCGGTCGGGAAGCGTATCCTGGAGACGTATTCTACATTCACTCTCGCTTGTTGGAACGTGCTGCTAAACTCAGCGATGAATTAGGTAAAGGTAGTATGACTGCATTACCTATCATTGAAACCCAAGCTGGTGACGTATCCGCATACATTCCTACCAACGTAATTTCCATTACCGACGGTCAGATTTTCTTGTCTTCTGACTTGTTTAACTCTGGTATCCGTCCTGCTGTAAACCCCGGTATCTCTGTATCCCGTGTAGGTTCTGCGGCGCAAACCAAGGCAATGAAGAAAGTTGCCGGTAAGATTAAATTGGAATTGGCACAGTTTGACGACTTACAAGCTTTCGCGCAATTCGCTTCCGATTTAGATAAAGCCACCCAAGATCAGTTGGCGCGTGGTGTGCGTTTACGGGAACTCTTAAAACAGCCCCAAAACGACCCTCTCTCCGTAGCTGAACAAGTAGCGGTTCTTTACGCTGGTATTAACGGTTATTTAGATGACATCGCAGTTAATCAAGTAACTACCTTTGCTAAGGGTTTACGTGATTACTTGAAGAATGTTAACACTGCCTATTACCAAGGCGTACAAGGTAGCAAAGCCCTCGGTGATGCAGAAGAAGTAGCTTTGAAAGCTGCTCTGACCGAGTTCAAGAAGACCTTCCAAGCAGCAGCGTAATTAGTCATTTGTCAGTGGTCAGTGGTCAGTAGCAATAATAGACAACTGACAACTGACAACTGGCAACTAACAACCAATAAAAATTATGGCTAATCTCAAATCAATACGCGATCGCATCCAGTCGGTCAAAAACACCAAGAAAATCACAGAAGCCATGCGGCTTGTAGCAGCGGCGAGAGTCCGTCGCGCTCAAGAACAAGTAATTGCTACCCGTCCCTTTGCTGACCGTTTGGCGCAAGTATTGTATGGCTTGCAAACCAGACTGCGGTTTGAAGATGTTAACCTTCCCCTACTGAAAAAACGCGAAGTTAAAACAGTAGGTTTGTTGGTAATTTCTGGCGATCGGGGTTTGTGTGGTGGTTACAACAGTAACGTGATCCGCCGTGCCGAAAATCGTGCCAAGGAACTCCAAGCTGAAGGTGTAAACTATACTTATGTATTGGTTGGTCGCAAAGCTATTCAATACTTTCAACGCCGTAATCAGCCCATTGATGCTACATACAGCGGTTTAGAACAGATTCCTACCGCAGCAGAAGCGACAAATATTGCTGACGAACTACTTTCTCTCTTCCTGTCGGAAAAAGTAGACCGGATTGAGCTAGTTTATACAAAATTTGTCTCCTTGGTTAGTTCTCGTCCCGTCGTGCAAACCCTTCTACCTTTGGATACCCAAGGTTTGGAAGCAGCGGATGATGAAGTTTTCCGTTTAACTACTCGTGGTGGTCAATTCCAAGTAGAACGGGAAAAAGTAGCTAGTACAGTGACAGCTTTACCTAGTGACATGATTTTTGAACAAGATCCAGTGCAAATTCTGGATTCATTGTTGCCATTATATCTGAGCAATCAGCTATTAAGAGCATTACAAGAATCAGCAGCTAGTGAATTAGCCGCACGGATGACAGCAATGAGTAACGCCAGCGATAACGCCGGTGAATTGATTAAAAGTCTATCTTTGTCTTACAACAAAGCTCGTCAAGCCGCAATTACCCAGGAACTTCTGGAAGTTGTCGGTGGTGCGGAAGCGTTGACTTAATTTGGTGATTGGTGATTGGAGGTAGTTGTAAAATTAACTATAGCCAATCATCAGTTATTAATTTTTGATCTATATAAATAGGGTCTGCTGAATAAACCTAGAACTGAGATATATGACGTTGCTGATTTTGGGTATGACAGGGGAAAGGTGCGATTCCTATCGCAACTTCTACGGATCGTTTCGCGATAGCGAAGCGCTCCGTAGGAATCGCAAACCAGAACAATAATTACTATTATTTGGATAAGGAGTTGGCACATCTGCAAATTTGAGATAGTGAATTAATAATTTAATAGAATATCGGAGCATTTCTTCAGATTTAGAATAACAAAGAGTTTTTCTATGCAGCCTGGCTAAATAATGTCTTAATCTTGTATTTTCACCCTCTACTCTAGTCATATAGATTTTGCTGATAATTTGATCACCATCGGGAATAAAATTTGGATAAACTTTCCATCCATCTGTGACATAAAAATAGCATTGCCATTGACTAACAAGTTGCCATAATGGAGCAAAAGTTTCGCCACTATGATCTCCTAAAACCCATCCTAAAATGCCCTGTTTAAAGTGGTTTACAGCCGTCCAGAGCCAAATTTTGTTTTTTTTGACCCCACAAAAGTTTCTAATTCATCTAATTCTCCTACATCAGGAATCGTTTCAGGGTCATAGTAATATGGCAACAGTTTTCCTACTTGTTTGACCCAACCAATAATCGTCGTATGATGCACATTTTTTACTCTTTCAATACCTCTAAATCCCATGCCATTAACATACATTTTTAGACATTCTCGTTTAACGTCTTCACAGTAACCTCTCTGGGTTTCGTAACAGTCTATGAATTGGCGACAACAGTTCACACAAATATAGTTTTGTTTCCCCTTTTTATGACCATTTTTATTGATATGATTTGACTTACATTCAGGACACTGCATAATATTTGATTCCGAGAGGTGTTATTTTTTAGCGATGCCTACGGAGCGCTTCGCTATCGCGAAACCCTTCGTAGGCATCGCACCTTTCCCCCAATCATACCCTAATTCAGCAACGCCATCATTTAATAAAGTACAAATTTATCTGCGTCCATCCTCTTCCATCTGCGGTTAAATCTTTCTTGTTATACCTCACTTGAATAGGAATTGCTATAAGACAGTTAAATCAACATCTGTGGTATCTAAATCATGATTAAGGCGCTAAAACTACCCCAAAAATTAATGCTGCTTGGTTCAGGAGAACTAGGAAAAGAATTTGTCATTGCGGCTCAACGTTTAGGCAATTATATCATTGCTGTGGACAGATATGCCGATGCTCCCGCTATGCAGGTAGCTGATTGTGCAGAAGTTATTTCTATGCTGAGTGCTGATGATTTAGAAGCAGTTGTAAATAAACATCAACCCGATTTCATCATTCCCGAAATTGAAGCAATTAGAACTGAAAAATTACAAGAATTTGAACAAAGAGGAATTACAGTCATTCCCACAGCAGCGGCGACTAACTACACCATGAACCGCGACAGAATTAGAGAATTAGCACATCAAGAATTAGGAATTAGAACTGCTAAATATGGTTATGCAGTTACTTTAGAAGAGTTAATTACTATTTCCGCAGAAATTGGTTTTCCTAATGTTGTTAAACCCGTAATGTCATCTTCTGGAAAAGGTCAATCTGTAGTTAATAATAGAAGTGAAGTAGAAAAAGCTTGGAATTATGCTATTTCCAATTCTCGTGGTGATAGCCAAAAGGTAATTGTTGAAGAATTTATTAATTTTGAAATTGAAATTACTTTACTAACTATTAAACAATGGGACGCACCGACTATTTTTTGTGATCCCATTGGCCACCGTCAAGAAAGAGGTGATTATCAAGAATCTTGGCAACCCGCAGCTATTTCTGAAGATAAAATCTTAGCATCTCAAGCAATTTCTAAAAAAGTTACTGATGCTTTAGGTGGTGCGGGAATTTTTGGGGTTGAATTTTTCATTACTAAGGATGAAGTCATTTTTTCTGAACTGTCTCCCAGACCCCATGATACAGGTATGGTAACATTAATTTCTCAGAATTTAAATGAATTTGAATTACATCTGCGAGCTATTTTAGGTTTACCAATTCCCCACATTGAACAGTTAGGATTTTCGGCAAGTGCGGTAATTTTAGCTTCGGAAAAATCTGATTCTATTACTTTTACTGGTGTAGCTGAAGCTTTAGCTGAAAAAGATGTAGATATTAAGTTGTTTGGTAAGCCTACTGCTCATCCTTATCGTCGTATGGGGGTAGCTTTAGCAAAAGGTGGGGATATTCAAGCAGCTAGAGAAAAGGCGGTAAAGGCAGCTAGTCAGGTGAAAATAAGTTATACTCAACACGGCTTAATTACTTGATTCTTCAGGTAGGGGTTTAGCAGTGCTAAACCCCTACAAATCTGGGGTTTTCGTGATTTTATAAAAGTCCATGTCTCAACCGTTTTTAGTATAAGCATTCACCTATAGTAGTATGCACTTGAAATGAGATATAAAATTTACAGTAAAAGCCATACAATCCAAGGCTTTTACTTTTTCATTTCTTCTTTCTTCATTTCTTCTTTCTTCATTTCTTGATTTCTTCCTTCTTGATTTCTTCCCTCTTGATTTCTTCCCTCTTGATTTCTTCCCTCTTGATTTCTTCCTTCTTCATTTCTTCTTTCTTCATTTCTTCCTCCTGACTCCTGACTCCTGACTCCTGACTCCTACCATAATTATGAGATCCAGAATTGAAAATAACGTTTTGTTTATTCACCATGAAGATGTACCAGAATTTAAAAAAGGTGGTTCTGTTGTCAGAAATTCCTATTTTTGGGCTTTACGTTCCATTGCTGGACGTGCTAGACGCTATCATGATTGGGAATACGAATCAGAAGTTTGGTTTGCACTAGAACGAATGCTTTTATCTTTTACTGAATCTGGGTATTTAGGTTATAAAGAAACAATGTTAGAATTTCCTTTATCACAGGGTGAAATTCCGTCTGTGTTGCGGAATGCAGCGACTTGGGAATAAGATTTTCCCGTTACATAGGAGAAGAAATGCAGTAGGTATTACGTCCTTGTGCTTTGGCTTGATAAAGTGCTTTATCTGCTGTGGCAATTATGCTTTCTGGAGAATTATCCTGGCTAGGAATCATGCTAGTAATACCTATACTCAATGTGACACAAGTATTGACTAATGAAGATTGATGAGGAATAGCTATACTTGCTATTTTCTCTTGCATCAGTTTAGTAACATGAATTACTCCTTGTAAATTAGTATTTGGTAAGAGGATAATTAGTTCTTCTCCACCATAACGAGCGACTAAATCCGTAGAACGTTTACAAGTTTGGGCGATCGCTTGAGCTACTTGGTATAAACATTTATCTCCCGCTTGATGACCATAGTAATCGTTGTAGAGTTTAAAGTAATCTATATCACACATAATCAGCCCTAAAAATGCTTTTTCTCGGCGCATTCTTTGCCATTCATAACTAAGTTTTTCATTAAAGCACCGACGATTAGCTAATTGAGTTAAACCATCTATATTTGCTAATTTTATTAATTCTTGATTTGCTTTTTTGAGAGCTTCTTCAGTGTGTTTATGTTGAATAAATTCACTTAGCTCCAAAGCCACAGCATTGATGAAATCTAATAGTTCGATATTATAGGTGATAGGCGATCGCGTAAAAAAGCATAGGATAATTAAAGACTTTTTTTGTAAAGTAATAGGTACAGTCAATATAGACCTAAGTTGAGCATTTTTAGCTAGTTCCCACCGCAAAAATGTATGTTCTTTCACTTGCCAAATATCCTCAATCCAGTCAGATTGTTGGATCTCCCAAACTTTACCCTGTACTCCTACTCCATAGGGAAAAGTATATTTCCGACTAGCTTGAGCAAAGGAGATTAAAAGTTGATCATGTTTATCATAAGAAGCTTTACTTAGATACAATTCTGTTTGTTCTGGATTAGTAATCCAAACTTCGCCATAGTCCCAACCAATTATTTGTCTAAGTTCAGATAATACAGCATCTAAAGCTTGTTCAAAATTAACAGCCTGACTGATTAAATTAATAGTTTTCAGTAAAAATTCTAGTTTAGATTCAATTTGCTGTTTGCGATTAATTTCTTTTTGTAAATATTGATATTGTTGGGAAATAATTAATTGATGTTCTACTCTGATTAATAGTTCTTCTGGGTGAAAAGGCTTAATAATATAGTCAGCACAACCCACCTTAAATGCCTTTATTTGCTCAGAAATAGCATCTAGCGTACTTAAAAAAATGATAGGAATATGACGAGCATAATCACTTTCTTTGAGGATTGAACAAACTGTATAACTATCCATGCCGGACATTTTTATATCCAAAATAATTATATCCGGTAATTGAGTGTGGATAATAGCCAGAGCAATTTCTCCACTAATTGCTTTTTTAACGTTATAGCCTTGTTGACTAAAAATTTCAGCCAGTATATTTAGGTTGTTAGGATGATCATCAACAACCAATAAATTAGCCTTAAACCCAGATACTCCTGTTTTTCCTAAGAGATTTGCAATCAAATTTTTATGTTGACAACTATGAGTGACTAAGTAGGGCAAAATATATCTCGAAAAAAATTACAGTTTTAACTATATTGAGCGATCATTTACTTTTTAGCCAAAGATTAAATGACAAATAAATAAATGCCACATTTCTTTACAGAGCATCACAGAGATGAACTTAATCGGGTCTTAGATTGTAACATATACTATTCAATTTTTTCACAACAAATTAATAGTTTTTCTATTGCCTCAGCTAAAGAAATCAATTCTGGCCAAGAAGAACCACTAACTAAGTTTTGAGCGTGCGCTAAACGATTGCGTAAATGTTCAGCAGATTTGAGTAACTTTTCCCCAGAGCGTTTAGAGTTCAATCCTAATTGCTGAAATAGTTCTGACTGATTTAATATTAGTTCGCGCTTATCGCAAAATTGCAGATAATCTAATAACTCTGTAGCCTCGTTTCTTTCTCGACTCTCACGCCATAATGTTTGAGCCGCACCCAGTCTATCAGGTTTAAGCACTTGTTGCCAAGAATCTGGGGGATAATAAAGCCTGACCAATCGGAGCAAATTCATTTCCAGTAAAGTGACCAAACTAAACAGCAGCATTCGCACAGGAGCTTTCTGTAAATCACCGTAAGTAATAATACCGCTGACGTGATTGGAATCTAATACAAATAATCTGGATTTTTCTGCTAAGATAGGCAATAATTTCATCAAAGGTGTAGAAATAGCCACTAATTCTTGGGGATGAAATATCTGTTGGTAGTCGCTGCATTTTCCAGCTTGACATAGCATTAAATCAGAACGTTTTACGTAACCACTGATAGTATTTTCCGCTTCTACCCCGACTACATCAAAATCTTGTAACTCCATCCAATGTAATACTTCTATCGCATCTGCATGAGCCGATACAGCTTTGAGAGGTTCGGCTACATATTCGATAGTGATACTTTTCTCAAATAAGCTGCGTAGATCTTGCGATCGTGATTTTAGCTGTTTCATCTACCCTGAGAAATAAAATAAATATTAGCCAAATCAGTATTTCATAAAACTCCCTGCTATAACTGTTTTCTAGATTTCATCTTTGTCGAGGTCTCAAGAAGTTTCCCACTATAGTTAAATTTTTGATACAGTATTAATGCTGAATGTAATATAACCCAATTATTTTCCATGCAAACACAACAATTATCTGTGAGTCTGATTCGGGCTAAATCTTACGAACAGGAAGCTTTAAAAGAATCTTTGGAAACACTCCTAGAACCTTTAGGAGGCATGGCTGCTTTTGTGAAACCAGGAAACCGCGTTTTACTCAAACCCAATCTGCTTACTGGTTCTCGTCCGACAAAAGAATGTACCACTCGTCCAGAATTAGTCCGTGCCGTTGCTGAAATGGTAATTGCTGTTGGTGGCAACCCATTTTTAGGAGATAGTCCTGCGTTTGGTAGTGCTAAAGGTGTGGCGATCGCCAATGGTTTATTACCAATTTTGGAAGAACTAAAGTTACCACTTGTGGAATTTCATGGTAAGCGTTATCAAACTGTAAACGATAATTTTAATCACTTGCTTTTATCTAAAGAAGCAATGGAAGCAGATGTGATTATTAATCTTCCTAAAGTGAAATCTCATATGCAATTAACCTTAACTTTAGGAGTAAAAAATCTCTTTGGTTGTGTTCCTGGAAAAATGAAAGCTTGGTGGCACATGGAAGCCGGCAAAGATGCTGACAAATTCGGAGAAATGTTAGTAGAAACTGCCAGAGCAATTAATCCAACTTTAACAATTTTAGATGGAATTATTGGTCATGAAGGTAATGGTCCAAGTGGGGGAGAACCTCGAAATTTAGAAATTTTAGCAGCATCAAGTAATGTATTTGCTTTAGATAGAGCAATGTTAGAAGTTCTCCAAGTTGCACCTGCACAAGTTCCCACGGTTGCAGCTTCTCAAAGATTAGGAATATGTCCAGAATTAAGTGAGATTCACTTTCCGAATTTATCCCCCGATTTATTACAAATTACAGATTGGCAATTACCGGAAAAGTTAATGCCCATAGATTTTGCGATGCCGCGTGTGATTAAATCTACTTTTAGGCATCTTTATATCCGCTTCATTAAAGAACCCATGAGCGCTTATAGAGTCAGTCGGTAAAAGAGGCAGGGGGGTAGGGGGAGTAGAAGTCTAGAAAAACTCCAAATTACTTTGGATGTGTTGGAAAAAATTGGGCTT
>NZ_VIKX01000209.1 GCF_009711935.1 Dolichospermum sp. UHCC 0259
GCAGAATTAATATTAGTAATTATTTGTAGGCTATTAATTTCATTCACGGGTATTGGGTTTAAAACCGTCCGCTCAATCGCTCCCCCAAAGCTGACAGCAACATCATAACCAATCCGCATCGTAAATAATCTGGCATTTGGTTTCTTTTGCTTTAACTTTAACGCTGTTTCTACACCAGTTTTATCTATTCCGTATTCGCCGGTTTCCGCATCAATTACAATCATTTTGCCAATGTGATCATCACATTCAACTTGTTGACGAATGCCATTTTCATAAAAGTGTTTAGCTCTTTGGGCAACTTCTTCTACAGTCCAAAAAATAGCCTGCATGATCATTACACCTCCTTTATGCTGTCTAATTATTTTAGCTGAATTTTAACCAAAGATAATAAGCGATCGCTTATTTTTTACGAAAGCCATTTTACCGGAGAGCGATCGCCTTTTATTTATAATAAGTAATAGGCATAGCAAATTTTTTCTTCTTCCTGATAATTTGCAAATGGCTGTAACCTATTACCTATTCCCTGCAACCCAAACTATCTCTTGTAGAAACACCAGTTACCAGATTCACACCTTCAGCCCTTTTACAGAGTAAGGATACTTGATA
Organism: Dolichospermum sp. UHCC 0259; assembly: GCF_009711935.1. Classification (GTDB taxonomy): domain Bacteria; phylum Cyanobacteriota; class Cyanobacteriia; order Cyanobacteriales; family Nostocaceae; genus Dolichospermum. The sequence continues at coordinate 607 of NZ_VIKX01000209.1, forward strand.
ACGGTCAATGAGTGCGTCTGTAAAATCAGCACCAGTGATATCTGCATCATAAAAACGGCTACGGGTTAAAGTTGCTTCTGTGAAAATAGCGTTTCTTAGATTAGCACTATCCAAGGTAACACGATCAACCAAAGCACCTGTTAAATTTGCAGCTTCTAAATTTGCTTTTAATAAAACGCCTTTCGTAAAAATTGCGTTAGTTAAATTTGCACCTTGGAAATTTGTTCCCCGCATTTCCGCTGCTACAAAAGTTCCCCCAACTAAATCAATATAGGAAAAGTCACGATTTTCCAAACTGGCATTATTGTAATTAATGGTATTAATTTGAGCAAAAGCTGGTTGAGGATTCATAATTACCAACAATCCCACCCAAATAGAAACCAATATTAAACTCAAAAATCGTAAAAATATCTTGTTCATAAATTTTAAATTTGTAGAAGGGAAGAAGAAAGAGGCAAGAGGCAATAGTAAATATTACCAATTACCAATTACCAATTACCTATTACCTATTTCCAATCTTTACCAATGCGAATTGTGAGATCAGATTCCAAATCACCATTTCCAGAAACTTCGATTTGTCCTAAACCTAAAACTTGTCGCAAGTCAATTCCTGGTTGTCGGTTGCCCTTTTGGACAATAATCTGAGTTTGGCGTTGGGTATCTGGCCAATCTGGAATTACATAAACATTAGTAAAACCTTTCTGTTTAAGATAAGTAACTACTTTTTCCGTTAACTGGGGTTGATTAGTAGTATTTTGCACGGCAATTCGCTGAATAGAAACTGGTCTGGTATCTGATTTAATGCCAGTTATATCTACCCCAACATAATCATTTAATAAGGTTTGTTGTCCGGTCATGTTCAACCAATAGCTATTGGCATCTTGACTGAATTTACTAAATGTACCAGGTAACATGGACATTTGGAAATTATCCCGGTCTACATTGACGGAAAAATTCGCCAAGGCCATCATTTCTTCCATTTTCAGGTTGGTATCAAAATACTTTCGCATGACGCGAGTTAATTGGGGCAATTTGGGTAAAACGGTGGGACTGTTAAGGCGTTGCATTAAAGCATTTATTAGTGCTTGTTGTCGCTGGACTCTGGGTAAATCTCCTGTACCTTCTTCACGAAACCGGGCAAACTGTTCTGCCTGTTCACCGTTGAGATTTTGCCAACCGCTGACTAAATTTACGGCAAAGCCACTAGCCTGATCTTGATAATTCATGGTTTGAGGGACAAATACATCCACACCACCCAACTGTTCCACTAATTCCCGAAAACCGCTGGTAGAAATGCGGATATACCGGTCTATGGGAGCATTACCTAAACTCCGACTAACTACCCTAGCGGCTAAAACTGGACCACCTTTGGCATTAGCTTCCGATACCTTTGTTAATCCCTGTTCGGGAATGGCTATCATTGTCCCTCTGGGAATTGACAGTAGACGAATAGATTTATCACTGGGATTGAGCCGCACCAACATCATGGTGTCGCTTTGACCAGCAAAACTTTCTGGTGAACCGTCTACAGTACCTGAAACTGGTTCAATGCCCATAATTAAAATATTCATGGGTTTTGATAGTTTGTACTGAGAGAGTTTAGTCCATAAGTCCCCAGGTACTTTGATTTGGTCTTGTTTGTTAGAACTGAATTCATCATCTTTTGCTTGGTCAAGATTACTCCACAGGGGAGTCCACAGTGCCAAACTTGATGCTAGTAATCCAGATAAAATTATCCCTAAAACAATTGTTAATACCCACAATAACCAGCGGGGAACTGTTAAGCCTAAGCGGTCATAGAGTTCGTTGGGAATAGCGCCAACGGATTCAACGACGTTCCGAGAAGAATTGACTGATGGTTTTGGTTTCACCGGCGAGGTTACGGCTGGCACTGGTTGGGTTGCTACCTGATGTTCCGACATTGGAACTGGTGGCTGTTTTACCTCCGGTTCTGAGGTTGGGACTTGTTGAGGTGCTACCTGATTTTCTGACCATTGAATTTGTTTAATCATAATTTTCTCCCCACTCAACCACTCCTTAAAGGTATGTTAATACAAGCTACAAATATTGCGAGGTTTTAACTCGTTATGGAAATTTTAGATTTTGTGAAAGGTTAATCACATATTTTTTTATTGCTGTCCTCATAGTTTCAATCAGTGATAATTACAACATACTCGACCAGAAAAATTCATCAGTGAGGATCATCTAAAAGTGAATGAATGTACACTGACAGCAGATATTAGGTAAATGAGGTACAAAGCTTCAACTCTGTTCCCTGTTACCTGTTCCCTGTTCCCTGTTCCCTGCTGTATATTGTTCTGAATTACCGATGTATGCCAATATGAATAATTTATTTTTTCCTGTGATTCTGGCTGGTGGTAAAGGTGAGCGTTTTTGGCCTTTGAGCCGATTAGACCGACCTAAGCAATTTTTAAGCCTTGATGGTAGCTCCAGAAGTTTACTACAAGCAACTGCTGATAGATTATTAGTTCTGGCTGGTGGTTGGGAAAATTTGTGGGTGATTACTTCTAGTCCCATTGCTCAAGGGGTGCGTGAACAACTTCCTGATTTGCCAGAGTCGAATTTACTGATTGAGTCCCAGGGTCGGGACACTGCTGCGGCTGTTGCTTGGACAAGTTTAGAAATTAAAAAGCGTTACGGGGAAGATGCTATTATTGGCTTTTTTCCTGCTGACCACTGGATTGCTGACCCGGATATATTTGCCGAAACTTTAGCGGCTGCTAAGGGTTTGGCGACGAAGAAAGCAGCGATTGTGACTTTGGGGATTAAACCTAATTTTCCATCAACTGGCTATGGCTATATTGAACAAGGAGAAAACATAGGTAGTTTTAACGAGTTACCAGCGTATCATGTAAACCGTTTTACTGAAAAGCCCGACCGGGAAACGGCGGAAACTTTTTTGTCAACGGGACGGTTTAGCTGGAATAGCGGGATGTTCGTTTTTCGAGCTGGTGTTGTTTTGTCAGAGTTACGCACCCATGCACCGGAAATTATGAAACCTTTGGAACAGTATGGCCCTGATATTTATCCGCAGTTACCTAAGAAAAGTATAGATTATGCTTTGATGGAAAAAACCAGTCTAGCTTATGTTTTGCCGGTAGCATTTGGTTGGGATGATCTGGGTGATTGGAATGCTATTGAACGTTTGCTAAAGCAGGATGATAATCCTAATGTAGAACTTGCTACTCATGTGGGTTTAGATACTCAGGGAGCGATTGTTTATGCCTCCAATGCTGATGATGTGATTGTGACGATTGGTTTAGAGGATGTGGTGATTGTGCGCGATCGCAATGTTACTCTGGTAGTGAAGAAGGATCGCACCCAAGAAATTAAGCAGATTTTGAAAATTCTCCAAAATGATGGGCGATTTACGGGCTTATTGTAAAATTTAAAACCCTTGGTAGATGGCTCAAAGTCTTGCTGTTCATTATAACTAGACTGTTAATAGTATTTTGTGACAGTATATATCAAATAACAGATTTGAGCCTTTTTTTGTCAGGAATTTTAGGTTTTAGCAATTCTTTTTGGGCAGATTTTTTAATATTTAGGGCTTACTTAATAAACATAAAATCTTGTAAATCAATGAATTAAGAGGGATAAAACGTGAATAATGTGCAAGGAATAAGCTTTGGAACTATTCAATTAGCTATCACTTTCCCAGATTCGAGACTATTCTTATGTCCTTCTAATTTTTCCTCCTGACTCCCCTGTAATATCCCCGACTTCTTTTTTGATCTGGTTAATCAATTATAAATTCTTGTCAGAAGTCGGGGATATCGGTCTATTCAGCCGTTTTATTGGCTGCACGATTAGCACGAGCTTCGGCTGAATCCATGACTTCTGCAAAGTTTTCCACGACTTCACCTGGGAAGTTTTCTAGGATTCTGGTAGAAATAGCAACTCGACCTTTACCTTCATCTAAATCAATAATGACGGCTTTAATGGGTTGACCGATTTGAAAGATTTTTTCTAAGGAGTCAATGAATTTTTGACTGACTTGTTTGATGTGTAGTAAGGCACTGACACCATTAAAATCTACGAATACACCAAAAGGTTTGATGCCGGTAATTTTTCCTTCGATTAATTGACCGATTTCTAATAAACTGAAGTTACTAGAACGAGCGGCTAAACGTTGAGAGAGAACGAGTTTATTGGTTTCCCGATTGATTTCTAAAAAGCCAACGGTGAGATTTTGACCTTTGAGTGCTTCTAGGTTATCACGTTCGGCGATGTGCGATCGCGGTATAAAACCCCGGACACCGAGAAGATCAACGGTGACACCACCTTTGTTGACACCTGTTACTCGTACTTGCACACTTTGGGAATTTTCCTGCATTTCTAACAGTTTTTCCCAAATTTGTTTAACTTCCAATTGCTTACGAGAAATGGTAACTTGACCTTCAGCATCCTGATCCCGAATAATCAAAAACTCTAGTTCCTCATTCATCGGTAATACTTCCGACAAATCAGCTACTGCTCTCAAGGAAGCCTCTTCTTGGGGAAGAAACGCAGATGATTTACCACCAATATCAACATAAGCACCATCGTGGTCAACCTGGAAAACTTTACCACGAACAACTTGTCCTTTTTGAAATTGGTAGTCGTGTTTTTCTAGCGCTTTGGCAAAATCATCCATTGAAAAAGACGAGTTGGCTGTTTGAGAAAGTTTAGATTCGGAATTCATGACGTTTGAAGATAAATTATTATTTGTCAGTTGTTAGTGGTCAGTGGTCAGTTGGCTAAAAAGTTGTTGGACTTGCGCCCAAGCATCCGCCGCAGCTTTAGGATTATAACTGGCACGACGGTCACAAAAAAATCCATGATCAGATCCATCGTAGCGAAACAGACGATGAGAAATGTGATATTTTGCAAATTCGGCAGCAATCTCGTCTACCTGTTCTGGAGGAATGCTCGCATCTTCCTGACCAAAAAAGGTGTAGATAGTGCCTTTAATTGCTGATGTCCGGGTAATACTGGGATTTCCACCTCCAGGAGTACGAGTAGTGATCCCCGCACCGTAAAAGGAAGCTGTGGCTTTAATATCAGAGAGTGTAGCCGCTAGATAGGCGACGTGACCACCAAAACAAAAGCCAATACAACCAAATCCATCTGGTTTAACGTTGGGTAAAGTTTTTAAGTAGTTAATGGCTGCTTGAATATCGCTCAAAAGCTCTGATGCTGTGGTTTGTGACCAAGCGTATTTCTTGCCTATTTCCACATCTGCGGGCGTGTAACCAGTTTCAAATCCAGGGGCTTGACGTTGAAACAGTGCAGGAGCGATCGCCACATATCCTAGTTTAGCAATCCGTTCGGTGACATCCCGAATATGCACATTAACGCCAAAAATCTCCTGTAAAACTACAATTCCTGGATAAGCGCCGGCTGCTGTTGGTTGAGCTAAATAAGCAGCTATTTGTAAATTGTCTTGAGGAATTTGAATTGTTGTGGTCTGTATTGCTGGCTCTGTCATGATATAAGTTGTGAGTAAGGAAATAGGTAAAAGAGACGAAGCACAAGTTAATAATAGTTATATCTATCAGCAATTAGTAATTATACTAAACACGGTTGGGAAATGGACTTTTGCAAGATCACGAAAAACTTATATGTGTAGTAGGGGTTTAGCAATGCTAAACCCCTACCGATAGAATCAAATGATTAAGCCGTTTTGAGTATACTAATGGAGTTGTGAATTACGATTCATTCACCACTCGGAACTTACATTCATTCTGACCCTTGATTTCTGATTTGGTGTATTCTTCTGTGATAATATTTTCCAGAGCAAACTAACCCATTAATCATATATTTAACAGGTAAATTATGGCCATTTGTATAAGTCTTGTGGAGCAGAATTGGTAATGATTCAATTCCGTATTCAGCCAGATAGTGAAATTCCTGCATCTAATCAACTGTTTAATCAGATTCGATTTGCGATCGCCTCTGGGCAATATTCCCCTGCATATAAACTACCCAGTACCAGGGCTTTAGCTATGCAAACTGGATTACATCGCAACACCATTAGTAAAGTTTACCGCCAATTGGAGGAAGAAGGATTTGTTGAAAGTTTAGCAGGTTCAGGTATCTATGTCCGCGCTCAAGGTCATGAAGGCGGAAGTAGATCCCAGTCTCCCATGCTCAAACAAAATCCTCAAGCCTATAAGGTAGTGCAACAAGCCCTAGATGAGTTACTTGGCCAAGGTTGTTCTCTGAATCAATCACGAGAACTATTTTTAGCAGAAGTTGATTGGCGGTTGCGTTGTAGTGCTAGAGTCCTAGTAGTCACACCATCTCAAGATATTGGGGCTGGAGAATTAATGATTGATGAATTGGAAGAATCTCTGCAAATTCCAGTTCAATTAGTAGCAATGGAAGAACTTATTGGTGTTCTCGACCAAACGACCTCAGCCACATTAGTCACCAGTCGTTATTTTATCGGAGAAGTGGAAGCGATCGCTGCCCCCAAAGCCGTCCGTGTTATTCCCCTCGATATTCACGACTATGGCAAGGAAATGACTGTAGTTAAAGGTTTACCCAAATCTAGTTGTATAGGTATAGTTAGCCTCAGTTCTGGTATTCTCAGAGCCACAGAAGTTATTCTGCACGGTTTACGCGGGGATGAATTATTGGTAATGACCGCTCAACCAAAGGATGCTTATAAACTACACGCGATCGTCAAACGCTCAGAAATCATCTTTTGTACCGATCAAGTCAGCTATTCCACAGCCCAATCCGCCATGCAAACAGTCTTAGAAGACCTCATCCGTCCACCGAAACTCATTCGCTGTGAAAACTACATCGGCACACAGTCTATCAACCTTCTCAAACGCGAACTGGGATTAATTTGAAACAAAGTAGGGGCGCAAAGCTTGCGCCCAAAGCCTGTCCCCAGCGAACATGAAATCCGCAATAACTATCAGGTTGAAATTATTTTAAAGAAAAGTTTTATAGCTTTTTATGTAATATTAATTCAAGCTAATAAAGATAATCAAGGTGTTACTTGTAATCTCTATAGCCATAGGTAACACCAATTGAAGCAATATTATTTTCCTTAGCTCTAATGATATCATGAGAGCGAATAACTACAGTAGAAGGTAAAAGACATCTTGATAGAATATTTTTGAATTTTACCATGAATAAGTTTGCTACTGCTTTTACAGAAGGCGTAATTGCCTTTACTGCAACTAATATTGATGACATCATGATTCTGCTGCTATTTTTTTCGCAGGTAGATATAAATTTTCGCCGTAGACATATTTTTATTGGTCAATATCTTGGTTTTATAGCTTGGTAGGGGTTTGGTGCAGTATAGCTGATTTATTAAACCGTCAAGCTAATATTAGTTATATTTCAAGTCGCTATTGTCAGGCTATTGTTCCTTTTATTTTAATTGGTTTGGGGTTATTTATTATGTATGAACGAGGTACATTTGATCTCTTATCTTTACAAATAAAATAAAAACCATAGAAAAATTAAGGAGATTATGCTTGGGCAACTAATTTCCAACTTACCATCATTAAGATGCTATAGATAATAAATCTTAGTGGCCGTTGAGGGGTAATTTCGCAAAGCTTTGCACCAATGAGAACTCCGGGAACAGACCCTATCCAAATCGGTATGACTAAACTCCAATTAACAGTTCCTAAAGTCAGATGTCCCAGGGATGTAAATATTAGTAAAATGGCAGCTTGTGTAATATCTGTACCTACTAATTTCTGGGCATCTAACCGAAAAAATGCTATCAAAGCTAAGGCAAATATAGAGCCTGATGCCACACTTGTCATTCCCACACAAAAGCCTAAAATTGTGCCAATGAGTAAGCACAGAAAACGTCCTTGATTGGTTTTTAAATCTAATTTTGGCAATTCGGGTAAATTGATTTTGGGGAAAAATGTCATCAACAACATTTGGATTAATGCTGTTAATGTAACTATCAGAATCATTACTCCTAGTAACCGCAGTAAGAGGTTATCTAAGTTATTTTCTTCACTTTGTCTGAGTTGGTGTAAAACTCCTACACCCAACAGCGAACCAGACACACTACCCATTGACAGCCATTTAACTACTTCTAAATCAAGGGTTTTTTGTTGCCAGTGTTTTACTCCCCCTACTACTTTCATTAATGTGGCCGCAACCACATCAGAACTAATAGCAATAGAAGGTGGTACTTGAAAAACAAAAATCAACATGGGAGTGATTAAAGATGCACCACCTATACCTGTTGAACCCACAAGAATGCCAATAAAAAAGCTGAAACCTGGTAGTAATAAATAGTCCATACTGGTATGATTGTCAGGTGGTTGAGAAATGAAGAAGATAAACTTGAATAGACTCAATTTTATGAATACAAAAAATCGTTGTCTAAGTTTGTTCAGAATGACTATTTATAAATTTTGTAAGTAGGGTTTTATTATTCCAAAAGAGTAATTTTTTATCCTATATTTAAAATCTAGCCTTACGTGCGATCGCTCTAAACTCTAGTTAAATGTTGTTTATCAATATTTATACTCAGCTACTCAAGCAATTTCATTAAATCACACTTAGAAATAAAAATATGTTAAAATTACTGAAATTACGTTAAATTTATTGAGCAGTAGGCGGAAATTGAGCGCAGAAACTCGTTCAAAGTGGGTAATGCCTACCCTACGTAGATTTCCAAAATCAAATATGAGTTATATATATGACTATAATTATCACCAATGATGATGGTATTGATGCACCAGGGATTGCAGCTTTACTCAAAGCAGTAAATAGTAAGTCGGTAATTATTGCTGCACCACAAACCCATCAATCTGGTTGTGGACATCAAGTTACTACCCATCAACCGATTAATCTGCACCGTCGTTCTGATTTTGAATATGCTATTAGTGGAACTCCTGCTGATTGTATCCGAGTTGCAATATCACATATTGCTCCAAATGTCAAGTATGTAATTTCAGGTATTAATGCTGGTGGAAATTTGGGAGTTGATGCGTATATTTCGGGGACTGTGGCTGCTGTCAGAGAAGCTGCTATGCACGGGATTCCCGGAATTGCTGTTTCTCAATATCGTCAAGGTAAACGTGATTATGATTGGGATGCGGCTATTAGATGGACATCTGCATTGCTCACGGATTTGATGGAACTTTCTCTAGAACCTGGATGTTTTTGGAATGTCAATTTACCGCACCTGTTACCGCAACAAGCAGATCCAGAAGTGGTATTTTGTCAACCTTGTACGAAACCTTTGCCTGTTGATTATCGAATAGAAGGTGATGATTTTTACTATACAGGAGAATATGGTAAACGAGAACGGACTCCTAATAGTGATGTTGATATATGTTTTTCTGGCAAAATCGCAGTAACAAAGTTAAAAGTTTGAGATAGTTAGGACTTACTAAATTCAGGTTCTAAATTCTTCTAAATTCTTCTTCCTTCTTCATCTTGACTCCTGACTCCTGACTACTGACTCCTGACTGGTCACTGAGCGAAGTCGAAGTGCTGACTCCTGACTCCTTCTACAATTATTCATCTTGCAATAAGGATACAAGCCCATCTAAGGTTTGTGACAATTGAGTAATTTGTTCCATAGAATCCTTCTGCGAGTCAGCTAAACTTTGCACAGCGTCACATAAAGCAAAAATCTGATAACCTTGCTGTTGTACTTGTTTTCCCTGGGCTTCTATTTGTGAACTCAGAGCATCCACCCTGTGAGCAAGACGTTCAATTGTCTCAGTTGTCGAGAGTACAGCGTCTCCAATTTGTTCAACAATGGATTCTAAGCGACTGATCTTCGCTTCTACTGTAGTTGCAATCATTTCTGGCCTGCTCCAATCTTGAGAAAAAATCATCACAGTAATATTCCTAAATATTCATTGCATAGTTTCATAATCAGCATTATTAATAAATAAAGTAATTTGTAATTATTCCTCCGTTATGTCTGGGTGAATGTAATTTTTAATTCGTAATTAACCAATCCCTATTCCCTAATTCCTACGTTAAATTATTGAGTAGCCCAAAAATACGATACCAATTGCACAGAATACTAAACCAGCAAAACGGATGATTTTAGGTAAGATTTGGTTAATTTCATTGATGCCAAAATTTACACCTATTTTTCTGGCACTCATAATAATTACTGTTTGGGTGAAGGCAACACTAATTACAAAGATAATCATAGTTAATGTTTCTGCACCGATGATGGATGTAGCATCGGAGTAACCTTGAAATATACCAGCAGTAGCACTTAATAAAGCTATTGCTAACCAATGAATAGGAATTGCTGTAACTAACATTACTCCTAATACAATAGTACAAATAGCGATCGCTATTGCCGGTGCGGGTAAGATCACTGGAGATAAATTAATCAATTGTCCACAGATAGCAGCCACGACAAAAGTGATATTTAGCCAATTACCACGAGTAAATCTAGCGGAAAATAAACCTAATGCTACAATTCCTGCAAAACGGTCTAAACTAATCACTGGATCAGCTATGCCCCAAATAAACCCTTCCCATGTGGTGGAAACATTATGTTCAATGGGTGATCCACCGGCTGAAGTCAGTAAACTAATAACGACTAAAAGGGCGATTGCTCCTAAAAGACGCTGCTGTTTAGATGTTAATAAGTTACTGGACTCAGAAGCTACTAACTGTGAATTTTTAAACATCTTTAGATTATGCTAGTTTGTGATTAATACTACTGCTAATTATTACAAAAATTAATCCATTTTGGTTCAATGTAATAGTTCTTCTACTTGATGTTGATTCCACAAATTTTGATAAAGTCCAGGCTGTTCTACCAGTTCTGAGTGATTACCCATTTGGACGATTTTCCCCTGTTCCATGACCAAAATTCGGTCGGATGTGGCAGCAGCAGAAAGTTGGTGGGTAATGAAAATTACGGTTTTTCTTTTTGTCCCTGTAGCTAAATTGGTGAGGATTTGTGTAGCGGTTTGATTGTCTACACTGGATAGGGCATCATCTAACAGTAAGATGGGGGCATCAATTAACATTGCTCTTGCTAAAGCTGTGCGTTGTCTTTGTCCACCAGAAAGGGTAATTCCTCGCTCACCCACTGGGGTTTCATACTGTTGGGGGAAATTCTGAATTTCTGCGTCAATTTGCGCCATTTTGGCGGCGTAAACTACGTCTTCTTCAGCGGAGATGGGATCACCATAACGGATATTATTTTTGACGGTGGTACTGAATAAAAAGCTATCTTGTGGTACGTAGGCGATCGCTCCCCGTAAATCACTCACAGCTAGTTTTGTAATATCCAACCCATCTACAAACAACTGTCCTGGCTGAATATCCAATAATCGGGGGACAGCATTCGCTAAGGTTGATTTTCCTGAACCAATCGGACCAACAATAGCTACTAATTCCCCAGGTGCGATCTGAAAATTCAGATGTTCTAAAACTGGGGTATTTGTACCAGGATAACTGTAACTAAAGTTTACTGCTGTCAGTTCCCCTTTAATTTGGCTAGGTTCTACATGAATCGCGTCTGGTGTGTCTTGGATTTTTGGAGTCACACTGAGAATAGTTTCTAAACGTTCAATACTTACTTCCCCCCGTTGGTAAGCAGTAATGGTGAATCCTAATAAAGCCGTAGGAAAAACTAAACGCTCTACATAGATTAGCAAAGCCAGAAAATCACCAATGGCAAGATTTCCAGAAGATATTCTGGCTGTACCTAACCAAATAATGATCAAAGAACTCAGACTTGCTAATCCACCAATCAGCGGAAATAGGGTATTGCGAGTTTTAGCTAGTTTGAGGTTAGCGGTTAATAGCTGTTTATTTTTCCAGTTAAATGCTTGACGCTCATTGTCTTCTTGGGCGTAAATTTTAATCAGCGCCATACCGCTCATATCTTCCCGTACCAGTTCACTAATCTCTGCAAGTTCTTCTTGGACAGCGGTTTGTTCGTTCCGCAAGCGATCGCTAAAAAAATGCACCATCAAAAACATGAACGGGTACACTGCTAATGATGCCAGTGTCAGTTCCACACTTAGGGATAACATTACGGGTAGTGTCAAAAGATAGGCAAAGAAAGTATTCGCCAAACTCAATACAGCAAAACCTACCAATCGTCTAATATTATCTACATCACTGGTAGCGCGACTAATTAAATCCCCAGGAGTATTAACCGTAAAATAAGCAGGTTCTAATTGCAACAGGTGTTGAAAAATTCGCTGTTTCAGATCAAATTCCACCTGTCTTCCCACACCAAATATCCAAATCCGAGAAGCCATTCGCATCATCCACATAGCAGAACTAAGTAGGGCGATGAGAACTACATAATGGATGATTTGGCGAAAATTAAAACTCTGAGACAGAGTATCTACCCCTGAACGAATTAACAAAGGAATATATACACCCAGTCCATTGACAACTAATAAAGCAATAATACCGAAAACGGTTTCGCGCCAATAGGGGCGTAAATAAGCAACGATTTTATCAAGTCTGTGAGATTTGGCCATGCCAACAATTATCTAACTTTTTTGTGTTGTGAGGGAGGAGTCGAGGAGTCAGGAGGAAGAAGAAAGGAATTAAAAATATTGACCAATCCCCAGTCCCCAGTCCCCAATCCCCAGTCCCCAATCCCCAGTACCCAGTACCCAGTACCCAGTACCCAGTACCCAGTCCCCAGTCCCCAGTCCCCAGTCCCCAGTCCCCAGTCCCCGGATGATTACGTCCGACCACGTAAGAAAACATAAATCTGATTGAGATAACTTTCCCATACTTGGGTAGTAAGTTGCAGCGTTTCTGCATTAGGAACAAAGTCTTCTACCCGTAATCCGCGGGTACTGATTGCTTGAGGATTTTGTAGTAAATAGGAAGGGATATTCGCAGTCACACTATTGAAGGCTACAGTTGGAGAATTTATCTCTACCATAGGTGGGATGATATTTTGCCCAATATCTGAGATTGTGAAATTAGGATTTGCCGGACCAAAGGCGACTAAGGTAGATGGGGCAGTTGGCCGATTGATGTTCATCCCCTCAACTGTAGCAACTGGTGATCTGACTAGGAAGTAAGCGATCGCTGGTGTGCTAGATAGCAGCAAAACCGTCAATGCCCATCCTAATAAAAAACCGCCCGGTTTATCAATCGCACCGCCTTTGATTTTTTGAGCAGCTAAAAACAACATTAAAACCGAAGCACCCAAGGGCTTGAGCGGGAAGGAGATAAATCGCCACAGCGAAGCCACCGCTGGTTCACTAGGATTAAGAAATGCTAAAGCTAAAACAACAATGACTAATCCTAAAAGAAATTTACCGACAAAAGTTACTGATGGGTAGAATCTTTGAAACAAAGAGTAGGCTACAACACCAATTAAGAGCCATAGCAAAACCCGGCTTAACAACTGAAACATAAATTAACTCTCTAATTTTTTAGCGCAGTAAGCCTAGAGGCCGCAGGAAGTGGATTAATTTTATCGTCAAGCTGACTTAAAAATACCTCAAACCTCACACCCAAAGATTACCGCCGTAGTGATTTTAGTGCAATTTTTTGACACCGAGTGTATTATTTGCGATTTTCCCCAAGAGGAATTTTTAGATTGTTTGGCTATAAACGAATTTATACACTTATAAAACCACTAAGATCCCCGACTTCTTGAAGAAGTCGGGGATCTAAACTTCCCTACATATTCACTTAGTTAAGAATCTCTGTCTATCGACATACAAGCATAATCAATCCTTTGATGGACGGTCTTAATCATAAAAATAACTAATGTGTAGATATTAGAACTACAGAACAGAAAAACTAATAACCCGATTGTACCAGGTTCTAATGTTGAAAATAATTGGTATTTGATGACATCAACTGATAGTGAAACTGGAACAGAGCAAAATTGTCAATCTGTTCCACATCCGTAACAAGTGGAGATGGAAATAGTATGCCTCTTTTAAAAATCAAAGAGTTTGATCCGAATTATCGAGAAAGTTTTGAAGGCAAAGACATCAAAGGTATGGGTGTCTATGCAAACGCAGATGAAAAAATTGGCACAGTCAGCGATATTTTAGTAGATGAACAAGGACATTTTCGCTATTTCGTTGTTGATTTAGGGCTGTGGATTTTTGGAAAAAAAGTTTTGTTGCCAGTTGGTCGTTCGCGCATTGATCATACCTCTGAACGAATTTATACAGTAGGAATGACTAAACAACAAGCCGACAATTTACCTGAATTTAATGAACACAAAGAAATTGATTATAACTATGAAGAACAAGTTAGGGGAGTATACCGTTCTGAAGCATTCTTAGAAAGTTCTGCTCCTGTAGATACAGCTAGTTCTCGACCTGCCGGAGCTACTATGGTAGCCCCCATAGCTCCACCCAAAAAGTCTGGTAACGGCAATGGCTATGATTATCAAGAAGAACCTGCATTATATGAGCTAAATGAGCAGGATCATCAAACTTTCAAACTATATCAAGAAAGATTAATTGCCAACAAAATCCGCGCTAAGACAGGAGAAGTAATTGTTGGCAAACATACGGAAACGGAAACAGCAAGGGTTTCAGTCCCACTAGATAAAGAACGGGTTGTTATTGAACGAGTAACTCCTACAACTGCGGGAGAAACGGTGGCTTTAGGTAGCGATAGCTTTGGCACAACAGAAGTGAGTCGAATAGAACTTTATGAAGAAACTGCGGACATTCATAAGGAAGCTTTCTTACGGGAAGAAGTCAGAGTTAATAAAGTTGTAGATCACGAAACAATTGAAGGGGAAGAAACTCTGCGTCGAGAAGAATTGGATGTTAACACCCAAGAACATCCGAATGTGGAAAGAAAATAAAAGCCACATTCCGCGTGAGTAAATTTTCAATTAGGAACAGAAAAATATGAGTACGAAAAATAGAGCTAAGGCAACTGCAAAAAATATTGAAGGTAAGGTTCAAGAAGTTGTAGGTGATGTAACGGGAGATCCAAAAACTCAAGCTGAAGGTAAAGAAAAACAAGCAGAAGCCAAAGTTCGCCACTCAGTTGAAGATGTGAAAGATCAAGCCAAAGAAATTATCGAGTAGATTAACTAGGCAGGGACAGGGGGAAATAAGGCTTTTAATCTTGCAAACTAATTCTTGATTACCTTGTTACCTGCCACTTATTCCCTTGTGAGAGGATAAAAAAATGACTGTGATTAATAATAAACGAGCCGTGGGAGTATTTTCTAGTCGCCAAGAGGTAGAAGCTGCTCTGAATGAACTGCGAAATAACGGATTTGATATGAATCAGGTATCTGTGATTGCTAAACATGATGAAGGTCTAAATCAGCGATACCAAATTGGTGAAACACAAGCTCAACAAATAGTTCCAGAACCAACGGCAACCCATGAAATCGGTCATGAAACCAGGCATGAAACTAGGCATGAAACCACTCGTGTAGAGGAGGGAGCAAAAACTGGAGTCGAGGCAGGAGGAGCAGTTGGGGGGCTAACAGGGTTACTAATTGGGTTGGGAACTCTAGCAATTCCGGGGATTGGTCCCATTATGTTAGCCGGAGCAGCAGCTACAGCGATCGCTACAACTTTAGCCGGTGGAGCTATCGGCGCGGCAGTTGGTGGTTTAATTGGTAGTTTAGTAGGTTTAGGAATCCCTGAACATCGCGCGCAAATCTACCACGATTATGTAGCTGATGGAGATTATCTAGTCATTGTAGATGGCACAGAGGCCGAAATCCTCAGAGCAGAAACAATTTTCAAACACAAGGGAATGCGTGAATGGGAAGTTTACAATAGTCCAACTATTAGCCGTTCTGCTAATCCTGTTGTCTCTCGTCTGTAAAAGGGATGCAAACTATGAAAACAATTATGCCTCTTGTCCTCAGTAGTGTTTTACTGTTGGGAACTGTTGCTTGTGATGATAACGCCAAGACTAGCAGCAGTGCGCCAGAAACTACCGAGAAAATTAGTGAAGTTCCCACGGACAAAACAATTTTAGCCAATCAAAAAGACGCAACTAGCCAGGTTCGTCGAGATCAACTCAACGCAGATATTCGCGCCCGTGAGCAACGCAATAACATCACTGGAGGGAATGCAACTCGCGCTAACAATGATCTTGCCAGTGAAGTTCGTTCTAAGTTGGAGGCGAATATCCCCTCTAGTCAATTAACTGTGGCTGCTAAAGATGGGGCAATTGTCGTTGCTGGAACTGTACAAAATCAAGAGCAATTAAATAAAATTGATCCTCTTGCTAAAGAAATTAAGGGTGTTAAAAGTGTGAAAGTTTTAGTCAAAGTTGCCGAAGCCGCCCCAAATCAACAATAGCATTTATAAATTTATAATCTACATATCAAGGAGTAAATTTTCATGATTTTACGGCAAAAGTTTCGCAGCTTTTTTCTCACCATAGGTTTAGTTTTATTGCTGGGAAGTTTCACAGCTTTTACTGCTGAGGATAGTTTAGCTACAACTTTTTTGACCCAACCAATTAATCTAGCCCAGACTCAAATTGCAACTATGAATAGAGTCGAGGCCATAGGGGAGGATATTCAAGGTAAAGCCCAAGAAACAATAGGTAAAATTACAGGCAATAAACAAGATCAAATCATGGGAAAAGTCAAACAAGCGGAAAGCAAAGTTCGGAATACAGTTGAAGATGTAAAAGATACTAGTCGGCAACAAAAATCAAAAATTGAAGCTCAAGCTAAAAAGTCTATGGATAATAGTATTTTCAAAGGTAAGAATACAGAAAACCAATACCGTAACCTCTCAGATTGATCAGCTTCGCAATACTTTTAAGTAGCGCTTAATTTAATATCTGTAGGTTGGGTTGACGTATGTTACCCAACACTTTTAGGATTCGGTTGGGTTGTACAGTAGCTTAACCCAACCACAATTATTTTTAATATTAATTGATGTATTCACAATTATCTAATTTTTGGAACTTATACTAAAAACGGTTGAGATATGGACTTTTGTAAAATCACGAAAGCCCCAGATTTGTAGGGGTTTAGCACTGCTAAACCCCTACCCACAAAATCAAGTAATTAAGCCGTGTTGAGTATATCTACTAATCAGGTGCTGGCACAGTAAACCCAGTCCATACCTGTTTATGTTTGGTGCGACAATAGCGATTCCTACAGAGTGCTAGTGGTCTGTCAAGCAAAAAATTGTGAATTTGAGAGAGAATAGGGGGGCTAT
>NZ_VIKX01000020.1 GCF_009711935.1 Dolichospermum sp. UHCC 0259
AGATGCCTAGATATCTCTACCATTTTATCCTCTCTTTTAGAATGAAATAGCCCTGCGTTCTGAATTTCAAGAAGGTTCTCATGAACTAGGTAATTTAGTTAATGATGCTGTGTCTACGGTCATTGACAATTTACAAGAAAAAGGTATTGAAGTGAAAGAAGGTGTAGTAGCTTCAATTGAAGGAGCGATAGAAGCAATAAATCTGAAAAAACATTCAGATATTGTCAAAACTCAAGCTGAAATTAAGCAATTACAATCTCAATTGGATAGGGAAGAAGAAGAATTACAAGCAGAAATTGAAGGAATTTTAACAAAGATAGTCGAAACAAGTCAAGATAAATCAGCAGACACAAAAATTGCCATTGATTCAGCAATTGATTCTATCAAAGATAGTGAAGAAGTGGGATTATTAAAGAAACGCTATGCACAATTACAAGCACAGTCAGCAATTATCAGAGCAAATTTATCGGCACGTTATAGCGGAAGTGATCAAGAAGTACAAGATTATCTAAATGAAGCAAAACAATGGTGTGATAAATCCCATCCCAAGGCCGAATCTATCACAGCACAAGTAAAAGAAAGTTACTCACTTCTAGAAAAAAAATTGACAGACGCAGGTGCAGTTATAGCGAAAAAAGAACGCCAATTAAAACAAACTTTACGTGAGTTACTATTAGCAACGGCTGATTTATTCAAAGATAAAGATATTCGTGCTTAGTGATTAATAAGTAACTATCCTTTAGATCCCCGACTTCTTTGAGAAGTCGGGGATCTTGTTAAATGCTTAATAAGTACCTTCCTCTCTATTAATATTTTCTTCATGCTTGACAATTACCCAAACGGCATGAATGCTACCAGGAAGCCAACCAAGCAGAGTCAGTAAAATGTTAATTAGCAAGGTTGGACCAAAGCCAACGGTGAGAAAAACCCCCAAGGGAGGTAGAAATAAACCGATAAGTATACGCAGTAAGTTCATGGATATTTCCTAGTTTTAAAGTTGGGTTGACTTATTGACTATCTTGTAATTCAAAGCCTTTTTCTGCGAAGTATTTACTGAGAAAGGTATTAGCTAAAGAGAGAACTACAGGACCGATAATAAAGGCGATAAATCCTTGAACTTGAAAACCTGGAACTAAAACTGATGCTAACCAAAAGCAGATTCCGTTAACAATTAGGGAAAAGCCACCTAATGTGAGATATGTTAAAGGTAAAGACAAAATATTAATGGTTGGTTTAACTCCACTATTAATTAAACCAATCACAACGGCAGCAATTAAAGCTGCGGGAAAATTAGCAATATCCACACCGGGAACAACTAAATCAACAATCAGCAAACTCAAAGCTGTGGCGAGTGCAATGAAAAAATATGACAACATTTTTTACCTCAGTAACAGCAATATCAGTGCTAATTACCATTGTCAAAGATAGATTAATATTTCACATCTTTTCTTAGATATAATCTTGATCTATCTTAGGTTAGATTAAATAACAAATTTTCAGTAAGATACCCGACTTCTCTAAGAAATTAGAGTATAACCAAAAAACCTAATATTAAGTATTGCCAGCATTTTCCTCGCATTTCTTATCCAAATTAAAAACATAACAGCTTAATGTTTTTCTACTAAAAATACTCTTGTAGAACTGGGTAAAGACAAGGCTTCTTGAATTAATTCTTCACTGATGTGTAGTTGATGTTAAAAAAGTAACTCTAAAAAGTCTCCTATTGCCTAGCTTCATGGGTTAATTTACAGCTTAAATAGAATATCGCTGAAAACAACTTTTTAAAATGAAAACAGACAGCATATTTTACCGATTATTTCAAGAAATACCTAGCATATTTTTTGAACTGATTGGTAACTCTCCCCAACTAGCAGAACTTTATCAATTTTCATCAGTTGAAGTCAAACAAACAGCCTTGAGAATAGATGGAGTTTTCTTACCTAACCAAAATACAGATAACCCCATCTACTTTTTAGAGGTACAATTTCAATTAGATACGGATCTCTACCATAGACTTTTTAGCGAAATATTTCTTTACATCCGCCAAAACAAACCCAAAAATCATTGGAATGCTGTAGTTATCTATCCAACCCGCAGCATAGATACACAAGATATTCAGCATTATCAGGAGTTTTTCACCAGTCAACGAGTCAGAGTTATTTATCTCGATGAATTAGAAGAAACAACATCTTTACCCATTGGTATTGCTACAATAAAACTAATCATCGCTAACGCAGATAATTCCATTACCCAAGCCAGAGAATTAATCACTAGAACTAAACAAGAGATAGATTCTCAATTTCAACAGCAACAAGTATTACAAATCATCGAGACAATTTTAATTTACAAGTTTCCAAGAATGAATAGGGAGGAAATAGAAGCTATGTTTGGATTAAGTGAGTTAAAACAAACCCGATTTTATCAAGAAGCAAAAGAAGAGGGAAAGGAAGAAGGTGAACGCAAAGCCAAGTTAGACGCAGTTCCTGGTTTGATAGCATTGGGTTTAACCAGAGAACAAATTGCACAAGTTTTAAATTTAAGTTTGGCAGAAATTAGCGAGATTATTCAACAACAGAATACAAAAGATAGGTAAACATTTGGTGATTTGTGATCAAATCTCTGGTTTTCATCCTTTAATCCTGCATATCCTGTATCTCTTACGGGAGGTGTTAGCCACTTCTGACAATTTATCTAACTAGCAACTTGGGTTAAATATAGTAATTGTTGGTTGAGTGATATACAAGAACCCCACCCCCAACCCCCTCCCCGCAAGCGAAGAGGGGGCTATGATTTAACATAACAAGTTAGGAAGAGGTAATTATTGTTTGATTCCTTTCATTGATAAACTTATGCGTTTTAGTTTTTCGTTGATTTCTAAAACCTGTATTTTGACAACTTGTCCAACTTTGACGATTTTTTTTGGATCATCTACAAATCTATCAGCAAGTTGGGAAATATGCACTAAACCATCTTGGTGAACTCCAATATCAACGAAAGCACCGAAGTTAGCAACATTAGTAATAATTCCTTCCAGTTGCATTCCTACGGTTAAATCTTTAATTTCTTTGATTCCTTCTTTAAAGGTAGCATATTTAAATTCAGCGCGAGGATCTCTGCCTGGTTTTTCTAATTCGCTGAGAATGTCGCGCAGAGTTGGTTCTCCAATGGTGTCGGTAACGTATTTTTTGATGTTGGCTTTTTTGAGTTTTTCTGCAACTTGTGTAACTTGATTTAAGGATACTCCTAAATCAGCCGCAATAGATTGTACCAGGGCGTAACTTTCTGGATGAACTGCGGTATTATCTAAGGGGTTTTCACCACCACGAATTCTTAAAAAACCTGCTGCTTGTTCAAAGGCTTTGGGACCAAGTTTGGCTACTTTTAAGAGTTGACGACGATTTTTAAATGCGCCATTTTGGTTGCGATAGGCAATAATATTATTGGCTATGGTGGGGGTAATTCCCGAAACAAAGGTGAGAAGTTCTTTGGAAGCAGTATTTAAGTCTACACCCACATAGTTAACGCAACTTTCGACGGTTTCATCTAATTTCTTTTTCAGCAATTTTTGATCAACGTCATGTTGATATTGTCCAACACCAATTGATTTAGGATCTATTTTAACTAATTCCGCTAAAGGATCTTGTAATCTCCTCCCAATACTAATTGCACCCCGCACGGTGATATCTAAATCGGGAAATTCTTCTCTGGCTACTTCGCTGGCAGAATATATAGATGCACCAGATTCATTTACCATAACTTTAACTGGTTTGTGGGCTATATTTGGTAATATTTCGGCAACAAATTCTTCTGTTTCTCGTGACGCTGTACCGTTACCAATAGCGATTAATTGAATTTGGTATTTTTCCAGTAATTTCTTAATAGTTTGGGCGGCTTTTTGACGTTGTTCGGCTGCTTGGTGAGGAAACACCGCTTGATATTCTAAAAATTGCCCAGTTTCATCTAGTATAGCGACTTTGCATCCGGTTCTAAAACCTGGATCTATGGCCATTGTGGGCTTCATTCCTGCGGGTGCTGATAGCAGTAATTCTCGCAAATTTGTTTCAAAGGTTTTGATTGATTCTATGTCAGCAAAGGTTTTTTTCTCGTTAGTTACTTCGCTAATTAAGGAAGTTTTCATCAAGCGGTTAAAACTGTCTTTTAACATGACTTGATAAAAGTCGCGCACGTTACGAACTTTAGTTTTTATTTCTTGTGATTCCAAATAACCCAAGACAAAATCTTCGTCAAAAGCTACTTCAAAACTTAATATTTTTTCATCTTCTCCTCGACATAAAGCTAACAGATTATGAGGGGCAATATTTCTGACTTTGATTTGATAATTGCGGTACATTTCAAATTTTGTTGTCCCTTCGGGATGTTCATCTTTAATCCGAGAAATAAACATCCCATTTTCTAAAAGATATTCTCGGATATATGCGCGTAATTCTGCTTTATCTGCCACTTCTTCAGCTAAAATATCAGATGCACCTTTTAAAGCTTCATCTGCGCTTTTTACTCCCAAGGTTTCTGAAATATATTTTGCTGATTCTTCCTCTAAAGATGCAGAAATACCATTTTTGACATTTAGGGATTTAATAAATATAGCCAATGCTTCTAACCCCTTTTCTCTGGCAATGGTAGCACGAGTCCGACGTTTGGGACGATAGGGTAAATATAAATCCTCAAGTTCGGTTTTTTGGAGACAGGATGCTATTTTTGCTTGTAGTTCTGGGGTAAGTTTATCTTGTTGAGCGATCGCACTCACAATCACTTTTTTTCTGTCTTCTAATTCCGTTAAGTAATTATGTCTATCTTGTAAATCCCGTAATTGCACCTCATCCATTTCATCTGTTCGTTCTTTACGATAACGCGCAATAAAAGGGATTGTCGCCCCTTCTGCTAAAAGTTCCAGCGCATTTTGTACCTGCTGGGGTTTAAGTTGTAGTTCAGTTGCGAGGAGTTGGGAAATGTTCAACATCGGGTATTTAAATTAAAAGTGTTAAATGAATTCCAGCACGAATAGATAGTGTTAGTTCAATGTACCAAATAATGGCACCATTTGAAAATAGCCACACCATAGCTTTTCTATAAAGTTGTTGCTATTGTCCTTTGCTTAAGTATATTATTAATAACGTTCCCGAATCTGGTTTCAACCTACTGGTATTAAACAGTAGTTCGTAGTTTGGAGATTAGTAAAAATGCCTTTGTTTTTCTTAATGACATTAATTACAGGTGTAATGACTGGCTATCTCTTCAAAAGAAATGATGATGAAATCACTAATATTGCAGGTGTTTTCACAGCCGTCATTTTTATTGTAAGTTTAATATTAGCACCTTGGCCAATTCAGTTTGGTTTGTTAATGTTTGTGGTCATTGTCAGTAACAAATTACTGAAGAAAAATTGGTTTTAAGCCAATTCTTTAAGGATTTTCGCAATTTTGAGCCATAATCTAATATAAGTCGGCGATTATCCACCCTCTGTCAAAAATAATTAGTGAGGGGAATGAGGGTGTTGATAGTTGGATAAAAGCTGGAATAGCTGAAACTAGATAATTCAGTTAGAGCTAAAAACTTTTATTTTTTACATAAATCACCACTAATTAATATCATCTAGCAATACCTGTTTAGTATCATCTACTAATTGTTGTAAACATTTCGCAAATTCTGATAATGATTTATTTCTTCTCAGAGTTTGATAATCAATTTTAATATATTCTGCTATTTTAGATGATTGACTTTCTTCATATTCCCGTTCTTTCAAATTTTTGGGTTTATCTTGGAGATTCGGATTATGCTTAATTAGGATTTCGCGTGATAACTTTACTAAACATTCCTTGACACCCCTTCCACCTGACTCAGCTTCTGCTATTAAATCTGTTTGCCCACGTTGTTTACTTTTAGCAAATTTTATCCATTCTGGATGATTTCGATGATCAGCATTTTTTGTAAAAAAGCAGCATATACCCAAATAATCAACTAATAACCAAGCCTCCAATTCTTGAATCATCGGAAAATATTTCACTCTTCCTTCAGACAATTTAACAACTTCTTCAATTCGATTAACCAGAGAATTTTTTTCCTTGCGTCTTTGGTTTTGCGATTCTATCCCATCAGAATCTAGCAGAAAGATGACTAAATCATCATTTTTTAAGTAAATATTAACTGCTTTCTTTAAACCATCTTGATTTTTTGAATGTATGGCTCTATTAAAACCTTGTTTATCAGCAAGTTGGATGGTTATACTACTACCATAAAGCGAGACTATTTTGTTAGCAATACAGGCTACTGCTTTACTATCATGATCAGATTCCGGCACCCAAAGACGAACACTAAGCATATTAACCAGCAACAATTCCTTCAAGTAAGTGACTATGATAAATTGCGCTACCTAATCCAAAATCATTAATCCAATCGGAAAAATCATCTCGGTTTTCTGCTAATTTATCAAGTAGACAAGCTTTAGTTCCTATTTCTCCTTTCTGATTCAAAAGAACTACCGAAATGTCAGATGATATTTCTTCAGTAGAAAAACAATCTAATAATTGAGAACTATGGGTTGTAAAAATCACCTGTGTTCTGTTGGATAGCCTTTTGATCATATCAGCAATATCTTGTAAAATACCAGGATGAAAATTTCTCTCAGGTTCTTCAATACCAATGAGAGTTGGAACCTCAGATTGATAAAGCATGATAAAATAAGCCATTAATCTCAGCGTACCATCTGACATATTAGATAAGGCTATTTTTTTACCATCTTCTTCAATAACTTGAATAAGTGGTTCTACATCTTGAACTAAATCTAACTTAATCTTCAGACAGTCATACAGTTCTTGACTTACTTCACGAAACTTATTTTCATCACGTCTAGCCCAATATTTTAAAACTTCTTCAGCTTGACTAGCATTAGTATCAAGACTAGGTATTTTTTCATCATTTTGTAAATATTTATAATTATAGTTATAGATTATATGTACTCCAGAATTAAATCTGATGCTATCAGGATCTATATCATAAAATTTCCAATTTTTTATATAGCTTGCCAATTTCTTTGTAATCGGTTTATGACCATATTTACCTACATCTGCTAATGTGAGTCCATCACCCTCAGAAGATTGGTATGTTTGAGGATTTTCGTCATTTTCATCCTTAACTATTCCTTGACCATTAATAATATTAATTACTTCAACTTCATTAACTAAGAGATACTCTTTATCAAGAAAAGTATTATTTTCACTGATACTAACTGCAATAATATATTCTGCTTTATTATTGTCATCATCTTCTATATTAATTTGATAAAATAACTCTTTTTGCCCCACTCTTAGGATTCTATCCATTCTTTCAACTGGGGGTAATGTTTGATTCATCAAAAGCTCATTAAGAAAGCCTAATGCTGCTAAAGAATTTGATTTACCACTAGCATTAGCTCCTACCAAAATTGTTAGATCTCTAAAATTTAAATCCACATCTCCTAAGCTTTTAAAATTTTTAATTTTTGCGGATATGAGTTTAAGAGTCATAAATATCTCCAGTATATTAGTTAGTCCGGTAACTACACCATTATTTTAAATATAAAGTCACAAAAAGTGAGAATTAACTATGGTTTTATAGCAATACTCCAACCCAACGTTAACATAAAACCGAAATTAGATAACATAATTATCTTGATTAGAATCTCAACTTATCTCATTTTGAAAGACAATATGGCGGAAAACCCTACAGCCTAACTGCCAACAACGGCTTTCACAGATTTGTTAGACTGAACACACCAGAATTTTTTCAGTCACATCTGTAGATAACGCCAGCAGACGAGGCACTTCATGCTTACAAATACCCTACTTCTCTCAAATCAACTTCCCAGTTTACAATACTCATCCACCACAGAACGCTTCGATGACACTTGGGAAGCCCCTCTGGCAACCCTTTTGGGACTAGGACGCGCCGCTGGGGCAGATTTTGTAGAATACTTCTTAGAACGCCGCAACTACATCAGTTGTTTAGCCGAAGAAGACACTATCACCAGCATTTCCCCCAGTTTATCAACCGGTGCAGGAGTGCGAGTATTTCGTGGCAAAGCTGACTGCTACGTTAGCACCAACAACCTTACATTTGCCGGTTTAAAAGCCGCTTTAGAAAAAGCTCTTTCCATTTTAGGCTTACAACTACCTGGACCCAATGGTTTCATCCCCGAAATCAACCTAGAATTACTCAGAGACTACGCCACCAAACGCGGTAAAGACGGTTGGCTGCCTTTGTGTAGTTCTATCCGCGAAATGGGAGAAGTCCTCCTTGATGGTACAGCCCAACTTAACAAAAAAGCTACCCACGTCCAATCTCGCCGCGCTTCCTACTTCCGTGACTGGCAAGAAGTATTAGTTGCTGCCAGTGACGGCACATTTGCCCGTGATATCCGCCTCACCCAGTCTGTCGGTTTTAACCTCCTTTGTGCAGACGGTGCGAACCGTTCCTCCATTGGTGAACGGGCAGGTAACACCAGTGACGCAAACTTCTTGAGAACCTGGGATTATCAACAAGCCTCCGAACAAATCGCTGAATCAGCCGGTAAAATGCTTTACGCAGATTACGTAGAATCAGGAACTTACCCCATTATCATGGCCAATCATTTTGGCGGCGTAATTTTCCATGAAGCTTGCGGACACCTTTTAGAAACCACCCAAATTGAACGCCAAACTACACCATTTGCGGATAAAAAAGGTGAAAAAATCGCCCACGAAAGCCTCACCGCTTGGGACGAAGGCAGGGCTGATAATGCCTTTGGCACAATTGATATGGACGATGAAGGAATGCCCGCCCAAAGAACATTATTAATTGAAAAAGGCATCCTCAAAAACTTCCTCGCTGATAGAACCGGTTCTGTGCGGACAGGACACCCCAGAACAGGCAGTGGCCGCCGTCAAAATTACACCTATGCTGCCGCTAGTCGGATGCGAAATACATATATTGATTGCGGTGAACACACCACAGAAGACCTATTTGCCTCCGTTGATAAAGGTATTTACTGTAAGAAAATGGGTGGCGGAAGTGTAGGTACAACAGGTCAATTTAACTTTAGCGTTGACGAAGCTTATTTAATAGAAAATGGCAAAATTACCAAACCATTAAAAGGTGCTACCCTCATCGGTGAAGCTAAGGAAATCATGAATAAAATTTCCCTATGTTCTCAAGATTTAGAACTAGCTCCCGGCTTTTGTGGTTCTGTTAGTGGCAGCATTTACACCACAGTTGGACAACCTCATATCAAAGTTGATTCCATCACAGTTGGCGGAAGATAGATGAACATAGCATAAGATCCCCGACTTCTTTTTTACTTCTTTAAATAAATTATGAATTGATCCAAGAAGTCGGGGATCTGGAACTTACGAAAACAGATAAACCATCCATATTATCCGCGTTTATCTGCGTTCATCCGCGTTCAAAATTCAAAAATTAATTCATCATGTCTAACATTCAAGAAATCGCCACCTACGCTCAAGAAAATGCCGCCAAACTTGGCATTAAAAAGTTCGACATTTACGGCTCAACTGTAGATGATACTAGCGTTCAAGTTGACCAAGGAGAACCCAAACAAGTCAAAGCTTCCAATCGTTCTGGAGTAACAGTTCGGGTTTGGAACGAAGAAAATACAATGGGTGTTACCAGCACCACAGATGTAGATTCTAAAGGATTAGAATTAGCCTTAAAAACAGCTTATGAAGCCAGCTTTTTTGGTGTGAAAGAAAACGTTCCTGATTTTAGTCCAGAAGCCACTGTTCCTATCCCTAATAAACATCAAGAAAAAGCCCTGCAAGCACCTGTTTCTGAACTAATAGAAAAATTATTAGTAGCAGAAAAAGAATTATTAGCAACCCATCCTGCTATTACAAGTGTCCCTTATAATGGGTTAGCACAAAGGGATATTGACAGATTTTATCTCAATAGTGATGGTGCTGTCAGAACTGAATCTCATTCTTTAGCTTCTATTTATTTGTACAGCAAAACTGAAGAAGAGGGTAAGAAACCCCGCAGCGGTGGTGCATATCGAGTTAAAGAATGTGTCGCTGATTTAGATATTGCCGGTTGTATTAAAGAGACTGCTGAGAAAACTATCAGTCATTTGCATTATGAAAAAATCAAAACTGGTAAATATCAAGTAGTTTTCTCTCCTGAAGCTTTTTTAAGTTTATTGGGGGCTTTTTCTAATTTATTTAACGCCCAAAGTATTCTGGATAATCAGAGTTTATCAAAAACTGATGATATTGGGAAAGAACTGGCTTCACCTTTACTTTCAGTTTATGATGATGCTTTACACCCCGCTAATATTGGTGCAGAAAGTTTTGATGGTGAAGGGACTCCAACTCGGCAAATTAAGTTAATAGAAAAGGGCATTTTAACTAGCTTTTTACATAGTGCGGGAACTGCTAAACGGTTAAATGCTCAACCTACGGGTAATGCTAGTATTGGCGCAAAAGTGAGCGTCAGTCCCAATTTCTATCACGTTTTTGCAGCAGGAACACCAGAGCAAGAATTGAGTTTAGAAACTGCGGAAAATGTGATTTTAATTGATGATTTACAAGCTCTTCATGCCGGTGTTAAGGCTTTACAAGGTTCTTTTTCTTTGCCTTTTGATGGTTGGTTAATTAACAAAGGTGAGAAAACCAGTATTGAGTCTGCAACGGTAGCTGGTGATTTTCTGGAGTTGTTGAAATCAATTGTTTATGTGGAGAAAGAAGTGGAATTAACACCAGCAGGAGTTGCTCCTAGAGTTTGGGTAAGCGAACTTTCTATTACTGGGGATTAAAAGTTAGTCTTTGGGTAGTACCTATAAAATCCAAATAATGGTGGGTATTACCCATTTACTATTTACTATACTGCGATCGCTGGCATTGATAAACTCTGGGGATTAATATCTTTTTTACTTTGTGCGTCGGCGGTTTAATAGTAATTTATCGAACCACAGAGGCACAGAGGACACAGAGATAGAAAAAATGATAAAAAAATTGAGTACAGTTTTACAAAGAAATGCTATAAGTTGATAAATGTCAAAAAAACGGAAGTTACTAGATAAAGTTCTTGCTGGTTCTAAAAATATTCAATTTAATGAATTTGTGAATTTAGTTGAAGCCTTTGGATTTTGTTTATCAAGAGTTAATGGTAGTCATCATATTTTTATTCATCAAAATATAGAGAAAATTATTAACTTACAAAATCGAAATGGTCAAGCTGTTCCATATCAAATCAAACAATTTTTAGCTATCATTGAAGAATATGGATTAACTTTAGAGGATTAAAAATGAAAAACTACCATATTAATATTTTCTATAGTGAAGAAGACGGTGGTTATATAGCAGATATTCCAGATTTAAAATACTGTTCTGCATTTGGTGACACTGAAGAAGAAGCATTATCTGAAGTTTTGCAAGCAAAAGCAGCATGGTTAGAAACTGCAAAATTACAGGGTAAATCTATTCCTGAACCTAAATACCGTCCTGCAATTTATCAAATAGCTTCATGAAGATTATTTACTAATTCGTTCATACAACCAAGCTAAGGACGCGCCGATAGTTTCTGCTAAGATGCTAATGAGACGATAAAGAGCGATCGCACTAATCACCAAAGCCGCCGGAAAATGATATTGTAACAGTAACATGGCTGTGGTTTCAAATATGCCTAAACCACCAGGCGCACCAGGAATAACTAACCCTAATACCCACGCACAACTAAAAGCCCCCACTAATAAGGGAATTTGCGCCCATGTTAAAGAAGTTAACGCCAACATGGTTAAAATAAATCCAGCAGCACGTAACCCTAAAAAAACTAATTCTCCTAATAATGGTTTCACCGGATATCGTTTAATTATAAAAATATCAATTAACTGATTTTCTCCATCAGATTTTTTATTTTTCCACCGATCTAAAAGTTGCATAACTGGGTTTAAAAATTGGGGATGAAGTATACTTAATACAATTATTAAACTCAGAAGTTGCAGAATAATTAAATTATAATTCAGATTATTAACAATAAGTTGACTGCCAAATAAAACAATAATAATTAAAGCTGCTGCTAACATTAATAGTGGTTCTAATAAAACACTTAAAGTTGCAAGATTCGTAGGAATGTTAGCATTTTTAGCCGCCATAATCCGCCCATAATAATGCCAAACATTCCCAGGTAAATATTTGGCAATATTCGTTTTTAAATAAACTTGAATAAACTCAATAGCAGATACAGATTGATTTAACTCCTTTAATACCCAAGTCCAAATCCAACCCGCCCAAATATGTGCAAATAAAGTTACAAATGTAGCAGTCGCTAATATTAACCATCCATTTGCATTAATCCGAATAGCACTAACTCCCAACCAATTATCTTTTAACGCTTTCAACAAAAAAAACAGCGTTCCACCTAAAATTAACCCTCGGATAATTTTCTTCATTATTTTCCTAATTTAACTGTTAGATTATTCCCATCTGCATCTATCAAATCTTATATTAAACCAGTTACATATCTCAAGCTAATCAAAGTCAACAAAAATATCTCTCTATAGTTAGATAAAACTGTGAATATAGCTGCTATAAAATGTTTACCATGCAAAGATAGACATCTTTTATCTTTCTTGTCTCTGATGAAGATTGTTATTAGAGTCAATGAAAACTAGTAAAAATATGCTGTTCAAATTTATATTGATTAATTGTGAATTTGGTCAAAACCATAAAAGGAGATGAATATGAAAACAGTAATTAATTGGTTGCAAAATCTACGCCCTCTCAAAGTTTTGAAAGTTTTTTTGGCAGTAACTTTCCTGGTTTTAGTACAAGCTTGTAATCGTCCTGGAATAGCTGCACAGCCATCTCAAACACCTGGTCAACCACCAAATGTGCAAAGATATGATCCCAGCGCACAAGAATATAACATTTCTCCTCGTCAAGGAGGAATGAATGAATTTAGTGATGTAGATCCTAGAGCTAAGAACGCAGAAAAAGCTGCTAATGCTAGAGCCAAAGATTTAATAGAAAATGCTCAGAAAAATGTGGAAAGTAAAAGGATTGATAGTGTTGATCAATATGTTCGCAATTATCAAGAAGGAGCGCCCTTAGATGAAAGAGTCAAACGCTTAGGTCAGGATGTAGGTAGTTCAGCAGAAGAATTGCGAGAAGGTGTAACGAAGGGAACTCAAAGAGGCATCGAAAATCTTCAAGAAAATATCCAAAATGCTGCTGAATATCTAACAAAGAATGTGCAGCGCGGTACTGAGGATTTAGGCAAAAATATTCAGCGAACATCTGAAAATGCAACAGACGCATTTAGAAAGAATGTGAGAGAAGCTAATTAAACTTTATCTCCTGACGAGAGATATCATTTGTAGGGTGGGCATTGCTCACCCTATATTTTTATATTCTGCGGTAATAATGCAATATCCATTGATAATTTATCTACGTTGTAGCATTATATTAGATTGGGTCTAAAGATTTATTTTGGATGTTGTAAATACCAACTTTCTAACGCCAAACGATAAATTTCTCGCCAAGGAATATTATTTTGCCGTGCTAATTCTGCACAATCTTCATATTCAGGCTGAATATTAGTAATTACCTTTTCTGTGTCTGTTCCTTTCCATGCGACCTTTACCGCTATTGTTCCATAAATAGTCTCCACCTTTTGCATTTCCCGTTGTAAAATTGATCGTTTTTGAGTAGTGCGACGAATCCCTAAAGTGCTAGTTTCTCTAAATAACACCGCTTCACAACTAGCTAACTTTTCAGGATGACAAATCACAGTTAATAAAATTCCGGTACGTGACTTTTTCATTCCTATCGGTTGGGTAAAAACATCTACAGCACCAGCAGCAAATAAAGCCTCAAATACATAACCGAATACTTGAGGATTTAAATCATCTATTTGAGTTTCTAGGACATTAATCGTTTCTAAATTTGGGGAATATTCCCCTAAATCAGAGTTATCAGTCTGTAAAGATTCATTTTCACCGTACCAGAGCCGTAGTATATTAGGAATGGGTAAATCTAGAGAACCCGCCCCTAATCCTACCTGTTTGATAGTCATTGGTGGCGGTGAACCAAAGTCTTGAACTAAGGTAGTAGCGATCGCCGCCCCCGTTGGTGTTACCAATTCTCTGTCAATACCATTGCTATAAACTGGACAACCCCGCATTTCCCACAACTTTAAAACCGCCGGTACTGGTACAGCCATTCTTCCGTGTGCAGCATGAACAGTACCACCGCCAGTTGGAAATGCCGAACAGTATAGCAAAGGCAACCCTGAGCGATCGCAATCAATACCCAACCAATCCAACCCTAAACAAGTACCCACAATATCCACAATCGCATCCACAGCCCCCACTTCATGAAAATGAACCTTTTCCGGTGCGATGCCATGAACAGCCCCCTCTGCCACTGCCAACCGGCGAAAAACAGCTAAACTCCAAGCTTCCGCCTGTTTTGGTAAATTCCCCTTAACAATCATCTCCTCTATTTCTGGCAAATGACGGGTGTGGTGGTGATCATGTTCATTGTGATCATGATGATGGTGGTGATGAGAAACCAAATCCACATTAACCTTAGTCGCTTGTTGACCTTGACGGTGAACTAATTCCGCCCCCAATCGGTATTCTGCCTCAATTCCCAAGCCATTAAGTTGTTCTCTTAAATACTCCACAGGCACACCCAAACTAACCAACGCCCCCAAACACATATCACCAGAAACCCCTGTTGGACATTGAAGATAAGCGATTTTATTCATAAATTTATTTGTTAATTGTCAGTTGTTAATTGTCAGTTGTCAGTTGTCAGTTGTCAGTTGTCAGTTGTCAGTTGTCAGTCGTCAGTTGTCAGTCGTCAGTCGTCAGTTGTCAGTTGTCAGTTGTCAGTTGTCATTGGGAAGAAATATTCCCCAACTTCCCCAACTTCCCCAACTTCCCCAACTTCCCCAACTTCCCCAACTTCCCCTACTCCCCCTACTTGCCCAGTCCCCAGTCCCCAATCCATTATGGCCAAAATATTCACCATTCATCCTGATAATCCTCAAAGCCGCCGAATAGAGGAAATAAAGTTAGCGCTATTAGGTGGCGCTATCATGCTCTACCCTACAGATACAGTTTATGCAATTGGTTGTGACTTGAATGCCAAGTCGGCGGTGGAAAGAGTGAGGCAAATCAAACAATTAGCAAATGATAAACCACTGACATTTTTATGTCCCTCACTCTCCAATGTGGCGACTTATGCCTTCGTAAGTGATACAGCCTACCGGATTATGAAAAGGTTAATACCAGGACCCTACACATTTTTGCTCCCTGCGACCAAACTAGTACCGCGACTGGTGCAAAATCCCAAACGCAAAACCACAGGAATCCGAGTGCCAAATCATAACGTTTGCTTGGCACTAATGGAAGCGTTAGGAAACCCAATTATTTCCACTTCTGCTCATGTTCAAACCAATGATGAAGACCAGGAAATAGTTGAGAACGGAAAACAACCAATTTTGTCACGGGTAGATTTATACGACCATTTGGATAAATTGGTAGATATCATTATTGACACTGCCGAAGAACCTACATATCAAGTGTCTACCATTTTAGATTTGACCGATGAAGAACCAGTTATTATTCGGAGAGGTTTAGGTTGGGAAGCCGTAGCTACTTGGGTTTAAGAATAAAGCTTTACAAGTGCAACCCCTTGTTTTGGACTCCGTTGCGCTAATTATATGATCACCTGACTCCAATTTGGAAATTGTCATCCTCCTAAATCCCGTCATCCTCAGTCATGAAATTATGGCTACGCCACACAGGCTAACAGCCAATCTTAGCATGACTAGGCTTTTGGCAATTTGCCCTCAGAGTGAATATCTATTATGCCATCTTTGATCTAGTTGCTAAAAACAAAGCGACACAATTAACAAGCCCTTAACTTTGGAAATTTCCTACAGTATTTACATATCAGTAATCTAGTTAGTGAATTTTGAGGAATAAATCTCCAAAGATTTTCACTCCTGAGACTGACATTAAATACCGTATCTGCATTTGAGTTAAGGTGCAATACCAATTTTATAGAAAAGTCATGAAAGCTAACATCACCAATCTGCCTAATTCTACATCTGCTTTTGATAGCTATATTTCTCTTGAAGAATTGTCTGTTCCCACCAGCGACACATTAGTACAACTTTTATCCCATGAGATGCAATCTCAAGTTAAATCTGCCACTTCAGGTGTACAAGATGTTGTTGGACGCATAGCCAAAGAAGTAGAACGGATATGTGATAAAAGCTCCCGCATTCAAAACTCTGGACAAATTCAGTCTTGGCAAATTACATTAGGAAGACATCGGTTACAAAAGTGCCTCCGTTACTATCAACTTGGCTCTAAACAAGGACGAGTAGAATTACACAGCAGTTTGGGTGCAATTGTTTATCGTCACGTAACTGTTGCCGGTTCAGATTTAGGATTTGAGGCTCGTTACAATTTAATTGAAGATTTTTTACAAGCTTTTTATATCGAAGCTATTAAAGCGTTCCGTCGAGAAACCGAATTACCCGAAGATTACACCCCCCGTACTCAGTTACAAGTAGCTGAGTATATGGCGTTTACAGAACAATATGCCAAACGCCGGATTAATTTACCCGGTGGCGCTAATCAACAATTAATTGTTTTACGCGCTCAAGGTTTTGCCCGTCGTCAACCCCAAGAAACTACTGTAGATATCGAAATGGCTGTGGATTCTGCAAAAACAGAAGAAGCGGAATCTTATCAACGCAATGTGGCAGTGCAGCAAATTCGCTCACAAATGATTGCTAAACCCGGTTTTGACCCTTCGGAAGAATCGGAACGCAATCGAGTGATTACCGAATTGATGAAATATCTGGAATCTCAAGGACAATCTGATTGTATGAATTACTTGACTCTCAAACTCCAGGATCTTTCTGCACCGGAAATTGACCAAATTCTGGGTTTAACCAGTCGTCAACGGGATTATTTACAACAAAGATTTAAATATCACGTTGAGAAGTTTGCCAAACAGCATCAATGGCAATTAGTTCATCAATGGTTAGGTGCTGGTTTAGAACATAAGTTAGGTTTATCTTCCCTGCAATGGGATATTTTTTGGAATCAACTCACACCACAGCAACAGCAAATTTTTGAACTAAAAACCGCTTGTCAAAGTGATCAACTTATTTCTAAAGCCGTTCAATGTACTCCGAAACAACTACAAAAACGCTGGACACAAATGTTGGAATTAGCATGGTCTATTCGTAACGGTCATGCTGAATCTAAAAATAATTAAATCCCATCCAGTAGGTTGGGTTGACGCAAGGAAACCCAACATTTTTATGAAAATATTAGTTTTTACAATGTTGGTTTTCACCGTTTCTATAATGTTACCTGATTTCGACATAAGATAATTTGTGGAAAACTTGCCCCAATTAGGAGTCTCAAACCATTATTCTCTCGCTCTTAAAAATCATAACTTCTTTCGCG
Source organism: Dolichospermum sp. UHCC 0259 (assembly GCF_009711935.1). Lineage (GTDB taxonomy): Bacteria > Cyanobacteriota > Cyanobacteriia > Cyanobacteriales > Nostocaceae > Dolichospermum. Next base: position 17,483 of record NZ_VIKX01000020.1, read on the forward strand.
TAGCGTCTTTGAAGGAGAAACTCCGAACTCCGATAATGTTGGGTTTCACTTCGTTCTACCCAACCTACAGTTTTCTATAATTTTCTATAAGAAGTTACCAATACTTCAGTGATTTTTCCTCGCTTTTGAGCATTAGAATTAATTGACCTTGCTGCTGATATGGTGTGAATATTAAAATCACTATAAAGATCACGAATTAATGGACAATCAGAATTAGATAACATAACTTTTACCCCTTTATCAGCTAATTTAATAAAAATATCCCTGAGTTTGATTTGTTGATTTTCGTCGAAACAAAAATTACTATAAGCTGTAAAATTGCTAGTTTTATTTAGAGGATAATAGGGAGGATCAAAATAAACAAAGTCATTAATATCTGTTGCATATTTTAACACTTCGTCAAAACTTGCTTGTTTAATTTCTATTTTTTTTAGTGTTTGCGATGCAAGCTTTAAAACTTCTTCTTGACAAATACCTGGATTTTTATATTTGCCCACAGGGACATTAAATTTTCCTTGAGAATTAACCCGGTACAGCCCATTAAAACAAGTTTTATTCAGATAAATAAACCGAGCTGCTTTTTCTAAATTAGTTCCACCATGATAATTTCTGACATCATAGTAATACTCTGAATTATGTCTTTGCTGATGTGCTTGCAGTAAAGTTATTAAGTCCTCAAGATTGTCTCTAACGCACCGATAAGTAAGAACTAAATCTGCATTAATATCAGTTAAAACTGCATGAGATGGTTGCAAATGGAAAAAAACTGCCCCACCTCCTAAAAAGGGTTCATAGTAAGTCTGGTAATGTTGGGGAAAATAGTCTTTATATTGAGAAATTAATCTGGTTTTACCCCCAGCCCACTTTAAAAATGGTCGTGGGTAAGTTGGTTTAGGGATTTGACTTACCATCTACTTACGATTAAACTAAAAACTAACTAATCAATAAAGTCTATAATAAGGCAGTCTAAATTCAAATGTTTGATGGATTTTGGGATAACGTCTTTCGCTACCCTCGATACTTGGTTAGTATCGTCTTGGGCATTTTTCTAAACACCCTCGAACCGCTGTTTCCATTATTAAAACGTCCTGTGACGCTAATTGCCATTTTAGGTTTGTTTACTGGTGGTCTTTTTTTCGTAACGCTTACGGTGCGGGCTATGCTGGGATTGAATTAAATCTAGAATAGAGTCACAAAACAAAGTTGAGTTTATTGGACTGTTGCTGTTGATTTGATCAGATCAAGCGCCGTCCACTTTCATTTGCGTTTAGAATCATGTTATTAAACCTCTGTGAGAAGGCGGAATTTATATGGCTACAAATCGCCGCGTTTCCCGCGTTGCTGAATTAATTAAACGGGAAGTTAGCCAAATGCTACTCAACGGTATTAAGGATGACCGTGTGGGTACGGGAATGGTCAGTGTTACCGATGTGGATGTTTCTGGGGATCTACAACACGCTACTATCTTTGTAAGTATTTATGGAACGGAGGAAGCGAAAACGGAAACAATGGCTGGTTTAAAGTCAGCTACGGGTTACGTTCGCAGTGAATTGGGGGCTAGAGTTAGACTAAGACGGACTCCAGAAGTGATCTTTGTGGAAGATCGTTCTATAGAACGAGGTACTAAGGTGCTGAGTTTATTAAATCAACTTGAGCAACAACGAGCATCAGCAAGTGTGGATGAGGTAGTAGAAGAGATGGCTGAATGATTTATTAATACAAAGTTAACCAAAATATAAATAAATCTGGAACTTGTTGCTGGTTCAAGCACTCTAAGTGGGGATAATAGGTAATACCTTGATTCCCTATTTTTAGAAAATTTTGGGTATTGCAAATCTTGTGTCTTAGGATAGAGGTCAAAAATCATAAACCTATATACACTGGTACAGTTAACGTTAAAGCAAATCTAGTATGATTTTAATAGTTTTTATACAAATTAATGTTAAAAATGTAAATATCTAGGTTTGATTAGTCAACTTAACTGCTGTTATCTTAGGAATATGAAGTTCAAATACCATAAATGTCATGCTTTATTGACAAACTTAACATTTCTTTAGATAATTTGGAGGTGTATAGCGTCAAAATGATAATAGTTCCGTATAGCAAACTACAAAACCCTGGAGACAGGTTTAATTATTGCCATGTTTGTTCCTCGTGCATAACGGGAACGCTATCTAAATGTATTTTTGATGTAATTTTGTGAGAAAAAAAACCATGAGTGTAAATACGGTGCCTTCTATCAATTACAATTACTACTCTCTGAATGTTATTCAGGACGAAGCACGCCGACTGGTGGAGAGGGGAATGGTTGGTCGTCAACAACCAATATATACACTTTGCCAGTTTATCCCGGCTAGAGAGTGGGTTTGTGTAGAATGTGAATTAGAGAAGTGTGATTTTTTACTGCGCGATCGCATCGGTGATTTAATCGGACGCGAAGAGTGGGATAACGACTAATTTATTGTTTTTTTAATAAACTACTGTTATTTTTAATTGTACTTGTTTGTAGTTTCTGGCTATAGACAGGTATATTTTTTTCTATTTTACTAAATTTTATTTCATGCAGAGGCGCACAGAGAGAAGAGATAATGATTATTAGTTGGTTTTAACCAACTTTGGCTATGAGACAGGGAATTTATACCCTGGATAGGGTTTGCTGAATAAAGCTAAAACTTAGATATATCAAGAGTTTGAAGGTGAAAAAGGTGAATCAGGTGCAAGGAATAAGGGTGGAAATTAGCAAAGACCTATCACTTGGCCATATTCAAGACTATTCTTTTCTTCTTCTAATTCTTCCTCCTGACTCCTGACTCCTGACTCCTGACTCCTGACTCCTAGCCCTCACAGATAACTTTTTCAGCAAACCCTAGATATCTGCTGTATGGGTATTTCAATTAAAAATTCACAACCTTGACTAGGTTGGGAAATACATTTAATCTGTCCACCGTGTTTTTCGACTATGATTTGATAACTCACTGATAAGCCTAAACCGCTACCTTGTCCAATTTCTTTAGTAGTGAAGAAAGGTTCAAAAATGCGATCGCATACATTTTCAGAAATCCCACAACCATTATCAGCAATACTAATTTGTAGGTAATTATTATCTATAACTTTGGTGCGAATCCAAATTTTCGGACTTTCTGCTGATGATTCTTTTATAGCATCAAGAGAATTAGTGAGAATATTCATAAATACCTGATTCATTTGGGCAGCATAACAAACTACCGGAGGTAATTCACCATATTCTTTGATTACTTCAATGGCTGGGGTGTTATCCTGTCGTTGAAACCGATGTTGTAAAATTAAAAGTGTGCTATCAATCCCTTCATGTAAATCAACAGGTTTCATTTCTGCTTCATCAAGCCGAGAAAATGTCCTTAACGAAATTACTAATTGACGAATCCGATCTGCACCACTCATCATAGAATTGAGCATTTTTGGTAAATCATCATTAATAAAATCTAAATCTATTTCTGCGGATTGATTTTTAATTTCTGTTGGTGCTTGAGGATAGTTATTTTGGTAAAGACGGACTAAATTTAATAAGTCTTTGATATGGTCGGTAACATAGGGGATATTCCCATAAATAAAACTAATCGGGTTATTAATTTCGTGTGCTAAACCAGCAATTAATTGACCTAAACCTGCCATTTTTTCACTTTGAATTAACTGGCTTTGAGTGACCTGTAATTCTTTCAAAGTTTGAGCAATTTCTTCCTTTTGCATTTGCATCTTTTTTAAAGATTCAGCTTGCTGTAAAGCTACACCCAATTGACTACCAATTTGGGTGAGTAAGTAAACTTCATCTTCTTGCCAATCACGGATAGTAGTATTTTGATAAATTGCTAATAATCCCCAAAGTTTGTGATTATAAAGAATAGCCACAATGACATAAGCTTTGGCTTCATAGCTTTCTAAAACTTTGATATAACAGTCAGTGAATCCACAATCATAAATATCATTACAAACACGGTATACTTCACCTTTGGCAAAGCGTCCACCAGATGTATCTTGAAGGTAGGTATCTGTGGGTGGTTCAACTAAATCTTTTAATTTACATTCGCTAATCTTATCGCCTAATTCTGGTCTTTGTAACTGTTCTTGCATAAGATTTACCCAACCTTCAGCTACAGATTCAAAGACAAATTCTCCACTCCAATCAGGATTAAAACGATAAATAGCTGCACGGTCAACATCTAGTAACTGCCTGAGTTCTTCAGTAGTGGTACGAAAAATAATTTCTAAATCTAAAGATTGACGAATCTTTTCAACAGTTTTAGCAATAGTTTTTTGACATTCTGCGGATTTTTCTCTGGCTTTAGCTTGTGCTAGTTGGGCAGATTGAAATTTAACTTGTTCTATATAATCAGCTTGTTGGAGGGCAACTCCCAAATGTTCAGTAATTAGTTGCACAAATTCAACTTCTGCCTGTTGCCATTGTCTGGGTTCGCTACATTGATGAATACACAATAATCCCCATAAATCTTTGCCTTTGATTAAGGGGACAGCTATATTGGCACGAACTTGAAATTTTTCTAAAATTTTGACATAGCGATCATTACTAATATCTTGATATATATCGGAGATGACTTGAATTTTTCCGTTTTCATAAAGTTGGGTAAAACAATAATTTTTTACCTGAGTAGATAATGCCGAAACCCATTGTCTATCTACATCTTCATAGATAAATTCACCGTCCCCACCCAATTCAGGATTAAAGCGGAATACTCCCACTCTGTCGGCATTTAATAATTGACGAACTTCATTAACTGTGACTGTAAAAATGATATCTATATCACACGATTCTCGAATTCTGGCAATGACTCTAGATAAGGCTTTTTGTTGTTCACCCTGACTCACAGAAAATGGCATATTAGTTTGATATATTTGTTGGGATGTTGGTTGTTGGATTGCCATGTTAAAAGTATTTTCCGTTCCCACTCGGATTTTCAATATGGTTGGTCTTATATTAATGTAACAATAAATATAGGTTATGTAGGGATAGGAATAGTTATTATCCCTACATAAACAGTTTTTAACGCAGAACACAGCTATACATAAGCTGTAATAGCATCATTTTCGCTTGCTAGTGCTGCGTCTGGCTTCGCGGGTTTCGTCTTCGAGACGACGGCGATCGCGCCAATCTGATAATGTTAGATAAACAACACCACCAGTAACTCCTACTAGCAGCACTACGCCAAATAAGGCTAAAATACCCAAAAATGGACTTTCCACGATGCCTCTATAGTCCGTTGCGTCCCCAAACTACCATAGAAATAGACCAAGTAAACACAACTAACAGCGATACCCAACCCAGTGTCAAAATCATAGTTCTACTTTTCAAATAATTACAAAAGGTCTCTAATATTTATCATACTGGGAAAATGCGGTTGATTCATTAACTATATTGATAGGAGGTTGGGCAAAATTATGGAATTAATGGCAGAACGGTTAGAATCCCTCAAAGCGGGAGTAATTGGTAGTGTGTCTTTAGGTTTGGCTTTTCTTAGCACTAGCTTTATTAATGTTTTATGGCTGGATAAGTATTTCCCCTTGGTTAGTTATGATAAAATTGATATAGTAAATTTACAGATGTTATTAAATGGTGTCATAGCCGGGTTTTCTGGGTTTCTATTTGGTGTCACCTATCGCTATATTATCCGTGCAGATGCTAATCCTCACCTGAAAACTGGGGGAGTTTGGGCTTTTGGTTTGGTGCGAGGATTAACTCAAATAGAAGTTGGCTGGCATATAAATAATGCGGTTTTGCCTTTTTTAATCTTAGCAGGAGAAAGTATATTGTGGTTTGCTCTAGCTGCTTTTGCTCTCGATACTGCTATTTTAAGAAAATGGTTGAAACCTTTTTCATGAATTGTCTGAATCAGGTGGTTATCGAGCGATAGTCGAGATAATATCCAAGATGAAAGGATGTACAGGATAAAAACAAGTATTTTATTACCAATTACCAATTACCAATTACCAATTACCAATTACCTATTACCAATTGCTAATGAATAACTACTTTTTGATCATTGATCTTGAAGCTACTTGTTGTAATCAAAAGAGTATTCCCCGTCATCAAATGGAAATTATTGAAATTGGTGCGGTAATGCTAAATCGCCAAAGTTGGGAAATTGATTCTGAGTTTCAGCAATTTATTAAACCTGTACGAAATCCCCAACTTACAGCTTTTTGTACAGAATTAACCAGTATTTCTCAATCACAAGTTGACACGGCAGCGAATTTTCCGGAAGCGATGTCAAAATTAACTGAGTGGATGAATTTATTTCCTAATAATATATTTTGTTCTTGGGGGAATTATGATAAATCACAATTTTTACAAGATTGCAAATTTCATCATGTTCCTTATCCTTTCGGTGCAGAACACAGAAATATTAAAACAGAATTTTCAGAATATTTAGGTGTGTCTCATAAGTTTGGTATGGCACAAGCACTGCAACATTTAGGAATGGAATTACAAGGTACACATCATCGAGGTATTGATGATGCTCGAAATATAGCAGCGATTTACCGTTATATGCAAACTACTCATACTAAGTTAATATGAAGCTGACTAAAATAGGATTTCGAGAATAATTAAACGCAGATGAACGCCGATAAACGCAGATAAATGAGGGTGATTATTATTCTGTGCAAGCTTAAATAAAGTTGCTACATAGCATTTCCTAGTCTAATTATGTACAAAATTATCTGTGTTCATCTGCGTCCATCTGCGTTTAATTCTGATTCCTAGCCTTCATGAAAAGACTGTTTCAGCAAGCCCTAATTAAGACTTGGGAATAGCATTGATAGTTTTTTCTAATGACTTTAAGGATGCTAATAATTTGTCTTTTTGGGGTTTAGTAGCTTTGAGTTCGTCTGAAATTTCATCCATGCTTTTTTCGACAGCATCATAATTATCACGAGATTTAGCTTTGATTCCGTCTTCTACGTCTTTCCAAACATCTTCAAATTTATCAAATTCTTTTTTAGCTTGAACAAAATTGCCAGATGTAACTGCGGTTTTTGTTTTGGAGACTACAGCGAGTAAACCTGCATTACTTGTTGTGGATTTTTGTCCTGGGACTTTTTCTGTGGAATTGGAAGTTGCTACTGGAGTAGTTTCTGTGGCAGCTTGTTCGGGATTGTTACAACCTACTAAAGTCAGTAAGCTGATACTTGCAATAATTAACATTGGTTTGAAATTCTTCATTATCAACTCCTAATGGATATTTTTATTTGTACCGCTAATATTTCCTATGATAAAACAGCAAATGTAAAGAACTCGGAAAGTACAACTGGACAATTTACTGGGAAATACTTTGCAATATCCGTCTAATGGCGGTCTGGTCAGGATAAAAATCGTTAAATAGGATGATTTTGTTGTCATGTAGGTAGCGGATACTGGTATCGGTATCGCCAAATCTGGGAAATTGCCCTAGAAATCTTCAAAAAGCCGATTTTTCTTCTGTTATTAAGCTATGGTGTTAATAATTAAACGCAGATGAACGCGGATAAACGCAGATGAATTAATGGATTTATTTCACTTCTGTGACTCGCCAGCTTAATTTTAGATTAACCCAAAAGTTCCAAATTGTGGCAACTGCGATCGCTATTAATTTAGCTAAATACTGATTCATACCCAAGCTATTGAAAAGCAAATTCACTACTAATGTTTGGATGATTATACCTGCTAAACAGACCATATTAAATTTCAGGAATCTTTTGAAACGCTGGCGTTTTCCTGTCTGTTTTCGGGAAATATCCCCAAATGTCCACAAATCATTCCAAAGGAAGTTATTGAGAATTGCTACTTCGGCAGATAAGATTGTACTCCGAGTTAAACCCAAATTAATGACGGTCCGCATGATATGAAATATGGTTAAATCCACAAATACGCCACTGAATCCTACCGCACCAAATCTGAGAAATCGTCCCATAGGAAAGTTAACTTTTTGACTTATTTTTCCTATTCTCCCAGTAGATAACCGTAACCTGATTAAATGTTGAATATAGTCTACATATTGTTTCCAGGTCACTTTGCTTTCTCCTTCTGTGCGTTCGCGGAATACATAACCAGCTTCAGCAATTTCTCCTACCTGTCCCCGACCAATGACTTCTAAAAGAATTTTATACCCGATGGGATTAAGTGTGGTATTTGCGATCGCACTTCGTCGTACCATAAAATAACCACTCATTGGATCACTAACTCTACCTAAAACTCCTGGTAAAATCACTAATCCTAGTACCTGCGCCCCCCGTGATAAAAAGCGTCTAACTGCACTCCAGCTACTCACACCACCACCGTCTATATGACGACTAGCTAAAGCTAAATCAGCCCCCGCTTCTATTTTCTGTAACAGTTGTGTTAATACTTCTGGAGGATGCTGCAAATCGCCATCAATCACTCCTAATACACGCCCTGTAGCCGCTTGCCAGCCACGAATTACTGCTGAAGATAGTCCCCGTTCTTCTTGACGACGCATGACCCGTAATTGGGGATATTCTGAAGTTAGAGATTGTGCTACTTCCCAAGTTCGGTCAGGGCTATCATCATCTACTATAATTAGTTCATAATTACCAGGAATAGTTTTATCCAATAATCCACTTAATATATTAACCACATTTTCAATATTGTTACATTCTTGATAAGTGGGAATTACTAAAGATAGGAGAATGGGATTGTTTTGGGCTATTTCTTTGGGGGTAAATTCAGCAATCCTCAATGTACCAATAGGAACTGCTAATAAAGAATTAGATGAGTTGATGGTCATAAAATCAATAGTAAATTTTAAATTGCTAAATCGCCTATAAAGGTTAACTCTCCATAGATTACAATATTTTTGGTATAATACAAACAATTGCTGAGTTTTGATCAAGAAAAATAATATTTAAAAGTTACAAATTTCCATTTATTATGAAACTTAAATAAGTTGTTTATATTTAATCACCTGTGACTACTATAACTTTTGAATCTATTCTGCAATCGGCTTTGGCAGAGGATAATATATCCCCTGATGATGGAGTATTTTTACTAAAACAGACTGACCCAGAAGCACTTGCTCAAATTCAGTTTACAGCAAATCAACTCCGTCAGAAACAAGTTGGCAATACTGTTACTTACATAATTAATCGTAATATTAATTTTACCAACATTTGTGAGCAACATTGCAGTTTTTGTGCATTCCGCCGGGATGATGGTGATCCAGATGCTTACTGGTTAAATTCAGCGCAGATTTTGGAAAAAGCTACAGATGCAGTCCGTCGAGGAGCAACGGAAATATGTATGCAAGGGGGATTACACCCACAAGCGCAAATTAACGGTAAGTCTTTACCCTATTATCTCAAACTGGTAAAAACCATTAAGGACGAATTTCCTCACCTCCATTTACACGCTTTTTCGCCCCAAGAAGTCCAATTTATTGCCAGATTAGATGGAATTTCTTATGCTGATGTGATTAAGGCTTTGCGAGATGCTGGTGTCGGTTCTATGCCCGGAACAGCCGCCGAAGTGCTAGATGATGAAGTCAGACGGGTATTGTGTCCAGAAAAGATTAATACAGCAACTTGGCTAGAAATTGTCAGTACAGCCCATCAATTAGGAGTACCCACTACGAGTACCATGTTATCTGGGCATATTGAAACCCCAGAACAGCAAATTAGCCATTTAGAAAAATTGCGATCGCTCCAACAAACAGCCATCGAAAAAGGTTATCCTGCGAGAATTACCGAATTTATTGTCTTACCCTTCGTTGGTCAAGAAGCCCCCAAATCCCTCCGCAAAAAGGTAGGAAGAGACCAACCAGTTCTCGCTGATTCCCTATTACTAACCGCTGTAGCTAGAATTTATCTGGGAAATTACATCCCCAATCACCAACCAAGCTGGGTCAAGCTAGGACTAGACGGTGCGACAGAAGCCCTAAATTGGGGCTGTAACGACATCGGTGGCACATTAATGGAAGAACACATTACCACCATGGCCGGGGCTGTCGGTGGTACTTGCATGGAAGTAGAGACTTTACAAAATGCAATAACTTCTTTGAAAAGACCCTATCAACAACGGGATACTTTATATCGGGTCATGGGGACTGGGGACTAGGGACTGGGGACTGGGGACTAGGGACTAGGGACTGGGGACTGGGGACTGGGTAAGAGTTTTCCTAAATTTTTAAGTTTTAAGTTTGAATTTTGAATTGATTGATCTCCTATTCCCCATATACCGATTCAAGATAGGATGGATTTTGATTTACTTGTTTTTTTTACTTAATGCTTATGAAAAGCTATTGGTCGCGTCTGCTTTCTCTAGTTTTAGTTTTAGTTATCGGTTTAGTTGGCTGTGGTGGTAGTCCCGATAGTTTAACTGGAGATTATCGTCAAGATACCTTAACTGTAGTCAATACGTTGAGACAAACCTTAGAATTACCTCAAGATTCTCCAAATAAAGCCGCACTTCAAGCAGAAGCCCGTCAAAAAATCAACGATTTTTCGGCTCGCTATCAACGGAATACTTCTGTTTTGGCTCTTAACTCTTTTACCACCATGCGAACAGCCTTAAATTCCCTTGCAGGACACTACAGTTCTTATCCTAATCGTCCCGTTCCTGAAAAGCTGAAACAACGTCTAGATGCTGAATTCAAGAAAGTAGAAGCATCCTTAAGACGTGGTGCTTAATTTATGTCTCAAGAATAGTAGAGGCGGGGTTTCCCCGCCCAGGTTTCCCCGCCCAATTTTCCCCCCTATGACTCAACTAAAAAATCGGCTTACTGTGGAAGAATTTCTCGCACTTCCCGAAAGTGATACTACTTATGAGTTTGTTGACGGTGAAGCTGTACCCAAATATAAAAATGAGCAAATGTCTCCTAAATTCTTTCATGGCTCAACCACAGGAGCATTATTTATACTATTATCTACATGGGCGCAAGATCAAGGTCGTGTTGTTGTGGAATGGGCTATCAAATTAACCAAGAATCAAGAAAGTTGGATACCCGTTCCTGATTTAACTTATGTGTCCTATCACCGTCTTCCTGCTGACTGGCTTGAAGATGAGGCTTGTCCTGTTATCCCAGAATTAGTTATTGAAATTATTTCTCCTGGTCAGACTTTCGGAGACATGATTGATAAAGCCACTTATTATCTAAAAGCGGGGATTTTATTAGTTTGGATAGTAGATACAATCTCTCAAACTATTACTGTCTTTACAGCATCTTCTCTACCTGTGACTTTTCGAGGAAATCAAATTATTAGTCATGAAATATTACCAGATTTAGAAATTACTCCTCATACTATTTTTCAACGGGCTGGTTTAATTCGTTAGTTGAAAAATATAGCAGGAGTTAGGAGTAAAACTGTCTTGCTATCCTTGCTATCTGGCTTTGAATTTACATCCTGTACCGTATGGCTAACGCCAAATAACTAAATTATTTTTTACTGCTTTTACCCGCTTTGTATTTTTTTCGCGCTTGTTCTAATCGTATTTTAATTTGTTCTAATTTATCACGAATTTTTAAAAAATCTTTATCAGTGTATTGGCTATAATACTCTCTAGCACTACATTCTAAAATATCGTTTTTATTTACTAAATATCTAGCTAGTAAACTTTCATTAAAAAGAAAATTATAATTTGCTTGTAAATCCTTACAATTAATATAATCACTAATAGTTTTCACATATTCTCTTCTAAGAGAATGCTGTGATATTTTTGAATCTTCATCTACTTTTAGTATATCTATCTGATTTACTTCAAGAGCATAATCATTTATTAGATGCAAAGCTGCATAAAAATACATAATAATAGCCCATTCTGGAAAATCCTTTTGGGCTATCTTTGCGCTTTCTTCGTTAGCTTGAGCTTGCAGGAGATAAATACTTGGTTCTGTCATTGTTGAAAATAATTATTTGATTTTTTATCCTCCCTAAACTTTCTCACTACTTGAACCTCAAGATGCCAATTTCTACTCTTAGTAAGAGCATCCATTTTCCATTCTGTTTCAACTGCAAAATCAGTAGCTTGTGTTAGAAGGTCTATTCTTTCACTCGGATTCACGGTAGCTAGTATTTCAAATATTATCTTACGTGAATCACCATTTTTGTTGCGTATTCCCCTAGCCGCTTGAACATTGGGTAAAGCTTCTAGTTTTTCAATTAATTTTCTAACTTCTGCTAATTCTGGGCGTATTTTTTCAACAATAAACCCAAAGAAATTTTTCAAAGCATTGGGTACGGTGAAGGGAGTATTGCTTTTTAATTTTTCTAGGTGTAAACGAACCATTTTCGCCTCCTGAGATTTGAGAAGCCATAAAGCTCCATAGATAAGTTAATTTTATCTACTTAGTGGCTTTTGAGTGGGATTAAGTCGGTTTAGTGTTTAACCAGTTAATCAACTATATCACCCATTAAAACAAAAGTTATTAATCTTTTCAACACGGTTTAAGCTCATTTACCCCCAGGATCTAAAATTTCAGTCTTCTTGGTAAATAAAGCCCGATATACTGGTTCACCTTTGTTCTGAGTGGCTATTTCCCTTTCTGTGGGTACAGGGAGAGGATTTTGGGCTAACCATGTCGTTGTTCCTAGCTTTTCAAATGCAGGATGTTCATGAAAGCGATCGCACATTTCTACTGCTACAAATTCTATATCAGATTGCAAAAAAACAACACCACCCACTGCTAAATATTTCGCTAATTCTGTGACTAATTCCGGTTGAACTACCCGACGTTTCGCATGGCGATTTTTAAACCAAGGATCAGGAAATTGAATTGTAACTTTTTGTAAGCTTCCTAACGGTAAAGTTGATAATAACGAAATCAGGGAATTATTCACATTTGCAAATAAATAATGCAAATTGGTTAAACCCATTTCATCGCGGATTCTATTAGCTTCGACTACTAGCGGTTCTCGAATTTCTAAACCTAAAAAATTCCAATTTGGTTCTACTTGTGCCATTTTCAGGACAAATCTACCTCGCGCACAACCAATATCTAAATGTAGAGGTAGGTTTTGTTGGATATAAATCTTTTCCCATTCTGGAGAAGCGGTTGGGGTTTGGAACTTACTTGCAAGGGGGTTTACGTGCTGACGAACTCGAACAGGTGACAAAATTTACGCTCCTTGAAAAACAACAATTCTAAACAAATGTATATAAATATTATTAAGTCTAAATATTCCTACACAGGTGTACACAGTGAGAGTTATACTTTAAGAATAAGAATTTTTGCAGCTTTATTTTTAACATTTTCTTAAAATCAATGAAACTCAATTTTCGTTTTGCTATAGTCAGCGACTTACACATTGCGCTTCCTGAAACAATTTGGGATCATCCCAGTCGCTTTCATTTGGTGGAAGTGAGTATTCCGGCTTTTGATAGTGTATTAGAACATTTAACACAATTAGATTTAGATTTTATCTTGATCCCTGGAGATTTAACCCAACATGGTGAAGCAGCAAATCACAGTTGGTTAGCAAACAGATTATCTCAGTTACCTTTTCCATCTTATGTGATTCCTGGTAATCATGATGTCCCTGTTTTAATGTCCAATGAACAATCAATCGCATTTGCAGATTTTCCCAGCTATTACCAAAAGTTTGGTTATGAAAATCCCGGACAACATTATTACAATCGGCAGATATTCCCAGGGGTGAGGTTAATTGGTCTTAATTCTAACTCATTTGATGATCAAGGTCAGCAAAGAGGACGGTTAGATAGTCAGCAATTCCAATGGTTAGAACAGCAGTTAGCAGCTATTAAGGATGAATTAGTTTTAGTCATGATCCACCACAATGTGGTTGAACATTTACCGAATCAATCACGTCATCCGATGGCAAATCGTTATATGCTGGAAAATGCTTCGGAACTTCGGCAATTATTACAACGCTATGGAGTTAAGTTAGTATTTACAGGACATTTGCACGTTCAAGACGTGGCTTATGCAGAAGGGATATATGATATTACGACTGGTTCTTTAGTTAGCTATCCTCATCCTTATCGGGTATTAGAATTTAACCGCGATGAATTGGGTAATGAATCCTTACAAGTTGTTTCTCATCGTGTGGAATCAGTTCCAGATTTTCCCAACTTACAAACATTATCACGGCAATGGATGGGCGATCGCTCTTATCCCTTTGTTGTCAAGTTATTAACCTTGCCTCCATTGAGTTTACCACTAACACAAGCAGAAACACTAGCTCCCAGTTTACGGGACTTTTGGGCGACTATTGCCGATGGTGATGCCATGTTAGAATATCCCCACTTTCCCATTAATGTTCGTCGTTACATCGAAGAATATAGCGCGGTTAATGATGGAAATACGGCTTTAATTGATAATCACAGTACGTTATTGATTGGGAAGTAGGTAATTGGTAATATTCACTTTTTTCTTCTTCCTGACTCCGAACTCCGAACTCCGAACTCCGAACTCCGAACTCCTGACTCCTATTCCCCAAGAGAACGACAAATAGCAAATACAGAAGTATAACCATGTAGGAAAGTTCTGCCGCTGACGGGACCAATTTCACCACCGCAGAAAAAGCCACCCATTGGGATGTCGTGGACGTAACGGCTAAATAGTTGAGAATCGAAATTAGGTTGGCCATAAAGTCCTGTTCCTCGTCCCAAACAGGTAAACATTAAAGCGCCGACGGGAGAAGGTTGTCCGGCATTTTCACTTTGATATTCTTGGAGTAAAATTTCTAAATCTTGGGCTGATGCTTCTGCATCTCTCAGATGAAATTGTAACCTTTGTCCGGCACGAATGCGATCGCCAATTGCGATCGCCCCACCATTAGGATCTACTCCCAAAATATTACGAATTAAAAAATCCCCCGAATGTAAATTTAGCCGAAATTCATCCATTGCTAAACCCACAAACAAAGAATGTTGTGCTAATGTTCGTTCTTCCTCACTCAAACTACTAATTAAATTTCGCAACACCATCAAAGGAACTTTTTCATCCAACTCTAAAATAATATTCCGTTCCGCTTTTGTCACTTGCAACGGTTCACCAATAGGACGACACCCTTGGGCAACAATAGTATCTAAGACGATATTGCCACTTAAAGCTATACCTACCGTCCCTTCCCGATATAACTTATCATTACAAAACAAGCCCACGCGACCATTCATAAAGCCGCTGCTGGCCTGTCCTCCTACCACCACCGAACCCGGATAAGCAAAATCTAACCCCTGCAACAAATCATTCGTTCCTGAAGCAAAGGGACTAGACAAGAGAATAAATTGGGGAACTACTGAAGGTGATACACCTACTAAATCAATCCAAGCAGTAGGGGAACTATCAGAATCTGGCAATTCTTCCGCCACAACATGAAATGGTCGGATTTCGACACCGGGAAGATGGGCTAAAGTTAGACTCAATGCGGGTTCTGCTTCTATTTCTTCCGTTTCTCCAGTCTCTTTCCTGCCAATGACACCCCCAGCGCTACAACCAATCAACACAGGTACAGAAAGCTTCTCAGCCAACAAAGGCAAAAGTCGGGAATACTCACTCATGAACGCAGAAGAAATGAATACCAGTCCTAAATCCGCTGATGCTGTTAAAGATGTCATTGCTTGTTCTACGACATCGTTAATAGCCGCTTCTAAGGAAGGACGGGTTGATAGGGCATTTGTCCACTGCATTTGATCTGCCATGAGTTTTCGGCTTGTTTCTGTTTTGAGGTTAGTTGATTATTTTAACTAACTTTGTCGCTTGCTGAGTAGATTCAGATCCCCGACTTCTCTAAGAAGTCGGGGATCTCGTTGTTCAATATCAAAAATTGAGGATATAAACACCTATTCAAACACAGGAGGCCATAATTCAGAAATAGCAATTTCCCAACCAGGAAATAATTCATCTACAGTTAATTTATCATCTTCTTTTAATAATGTAATTTTACCATGAGGACGATAAACAGTAACAGTTAATTCATCAGGATTGATTAAAATTCCTACCTTTGCACCTAATTCTAAAAACAATTTTAGTTTATCTTCTAGTTTAGAAACTCTATAAGTTTTTGATTTAATTTCTACTACTAAATCAGGAACTAAATTACCAAAATCTCTCACTGTCCGTTTTAATCTTTGGGCGGACACAAAAGACACATCAGGAGCGCGTAAATCAGTGTTTGGCATAATAAACCCACCACTGGAGTCAAATATTCGCCCTAATTTACGAGGTTTGATCCAATTACCTAATAATCTAATCAATTCAGCGCCAATTTCACTAGATTCTATATCCGATGGACCCATAATTAAAATATTTCCTTCCTGTAGTTCTATTTGATAGTCGTTATCATCATCTTTTAATATTTGTTCTATTTTTTCTAAGTTGTTAATTGTGAGAGTCATATAATTTTCATCTCCAGTGATATTTGTGATGATTTGATATTATAGCATATTTATTCAGATCCCACATTTCTTTAAGAAGTTGGGGATCTAAATACTTTATATTTTTATGTCTGCATATTCTTTTTCTGTTAATGTATTTTCAGGATCTATTATTTTTACTTCTTCATAGGTTAATTCATAAAGTTTATAAACCATGTTGTCTATTTGTTGTTCTAATGCTGTTGTATCTTTACCTTGAGATTTGTAGAATATTAAATTATCTACTACATTAATAATATTATCTTTTATATTATGATTTATTGTTGGTAAAGGTATGTTTCCTATAATTTCTTTATTAATATTCAAATAGCCACCTGACATTTTTAAAGAATGATAATTAAATTTCACATAAAAAGATACTGACTTTGAATTTAAGAACGCACAATAAATTTTTAAATTATCAAGATCATCAATAATAATTGTTGTTGACTTTCCAGCTAAATATTCTCCATTTATATCTAAAAATGCTTCAATTTCACAAGACATTCCCGCTATTATAAGCTTTTGACTTTTCGCTTGCAATAAACGAGTAGTATTTATTTCACTTATTTCTGAATCTAAAATTGTTGGAAATTCATAATTTCCTTTAATATACTGAGTTTTTTTCTTACCCCAAAGTGAAGTCCATTTGTCAATTGTTCCTGTATTAATTAATTTTTTACTACATTTATCTTTCTGTATTATATCTCTTAGTTTTTCTTTAATTAAATACGCTTCATTAACAGTAGCTGCACCTAAAATTTGGAATGATTTTCTTTCATTAATGATGGGATTTTGTGATAATTTCAACAAAATTGATACAACTTCATTTTCAAAAAAATATTTATCCCAAAGCAAATCTCTATAAAATATTTGCTCATTGATTAAGTTTATTGATTTTATCCATTCATTTGTCCCCATTATCGTCATTTTAACATTGGATTTTATTTTTGTTGATTTAATTAACATAGTGACAGGATATACATTTGCATCTTTAAAAATATTTAATCTTGAATAATCTCTTATTTCTAAAATATTTTTTGTTGTTAATAACCTCCTTAATTCTAAAGTATAATTAGCGCTTAATACTTTGTTAGGTATAATAAAAGAAAAAACGCCATTATTAGAATTTAATAATAATCCCAATTCTATAAATACTACAAATAAATCCCAATTACCTTGTGCTGTCTTATACTTATTTTTTATAGAATCGCGCAAATTCGGATTCTGGTTAATCATATTCTCTGAATCAACATAAGGAGGATTACCAATAACAATATCAAAACCCACATTTTCCCCACCTGGCGGATTCATAACTTCAGGAAAATCTAACTTCCAATCAAAAAAATTAAGAGACTTATCAGGATTATTTTTTAACTGTTTAAGTTCCTTAATATTTTGCTTCCAACCAACAGTTTGTAAATAAATTTCCGTGTTCTTGGTTAAAGTTTTACCCGTACCAGTGGGTTTATTTTCCATACCTTTAGTTTTAATCATCAATTGTAATTGACTTATCAGCAAATCAATTTTCAAATCACGGATATCAGCAGCTAATTTTTTCTTATCGCTATCTGGACTAAAAAACTGCATTTGTTTATCACTAATTTTCCTTAAAATTTCTTGAGGTTGGTAAACATCAACCAAAATACTTCCTTGTGTAACATCTTTTATTTCCCAATCAATATTAATAATATCATCACCAAACTTACTCACCAGACTATTACCCACTACAATTTTATAATCAAGATTAGGTAACGCTTGGGGTTCAGGTTCATCTACTATTAAACTCAACCAAAAACGTAATCTAGCAATATCCACCGCACCGCGTTCAATATCCACCCCATAAATACTATTTTGGATAATATTTAACTTGACATCCGAAGCATTAAAATTAGTCGTATTCCCAAATTCAAAAGTATGTAAAGTTTGTTTTGCGGTAAATATTTCGTGTAATAAACCCATAGGAAAAGCACCCGAACCAATAGCAGGATCACAAATCTTGACATTATCCAATGCAATATTCAAATGTCTGAACCATGATTTATAGGATTCCTTTGATTTGCTTGATTTTTCAAGAATATTTATATTGATTTCTTTCTTTTTGATGAATTGTGTAATCAACTCCTTTTGAGTTTCTTCTATCAAGGTAATCCCTAAATCAGAAAAATCATAGTTTAGACAATAGGTATTCAGATATTCAATTAAACTTTCCTGACACATATAATGGACAATTTCTTTCGGGGTGTAATATGCACCCTTATCTTTATTATCTTCTAGTAAATTCTCAAAAATATGACCCAACATTTCCGGGTCAACAGCTATAGTATGATCATTAGGATCATCTTCATAAATAGTAAAATTATACTGATCAAAAAAGTTAAAAAGATTTGCAAATAAATGATCAGGAAAAATTAAATTCCGATGATTTTTATGATCCTCTTCAAATAAACCCCCATTTAAATAGGGTATTCTACAAGGTTGATTTTTAACAAGTTCAATTAAATCATTAGCGCGTTTTGTGTTTAAAGTATCAAAAAACAGCACAGATAAAAATTCTGGATAAAAATTGTCTTTATGGGTAAATTTGTTAAATTGCTCAGTTAAAAACTTATGATTTCCTGTTCCCCAATCTTCATTTTCTGGTACACCCAACCAGCCTTTTTTCTGGATAAAATATAAAAATACAATCCTTCCTAATAACTTTTTATTAAAATCACGAATAGCTTTTTCATCACCATTAAAAATAGTTTGATAAATCCCAGGTTGGGAAACCATATATTTACAGAAAATATCATAATGCTTTTTATATTCCTCAAAAAATGTTTTAGAAAGTTTCTCAACAGAAAACGCTTCTTTGACATCATCTAAACTAACTTTATTACCCTTATTAATAATGCGTTCAAACCGTTCTATAGCAGTTTTAACACTTTCACCCTCACCTAATATATAAGTATAGCGTTTAGGTTCGGTTTTAATTTCTATAAATTCCCCATCTGCATCATAACCTGTTAATTCAGAAACATAAGTAAACCGCCAATTTGTATCTTGAGGATGATGATAAACAATCAAAGCAGCATCAATACTTTTCCAATATTTACGCAATAAATTTCTTAATCCTACGCGATTCCGTTCTAAAATAATCCCCTGTGCAAGTGTAACTTCATAAACGGCAATTTGTCTATCAATACCATTTTCATCAAGTAATATATAGCCTAATTTTTGAGCATTAGTAGCAACATGATCATCAATACCTGTCAAATTTTCAGGAGTTGATAATAACTGAACATTCGCAAATGCTTGTCCTAAAAATTGCTTCCATTTTGCTTGGTTGTAACGTTGAGTAAATAGGTTTTCAATTTGTTGTTTTTTCATAAATTTTCCTAAAATTATTCAAAAGATTCAGAAATAATTAATACTGGCTTTTCAACCTTTCTTTTTTCTCCTTTTTGGACATTGGATGAATCTACACTATATTTTTGAGCAATTTTATCAAGTTCTAAAATAGCAGTATCTAATTTTAACTTTTTCTTTTGCAACTTGTCAACATCAGCAGGTAAATTAGTGTATTTTCCTATATCAATTAACGTGATGATTTTCTGAATATTTTCCCTTTGTCTTTCCGTGATTTTAGGATGATTAATAATTTGAGATAGGAATTTTTTAGCATTTTGGGCTACACTACCTAATGCTTCTGGATCTATTTGTGATTGTACCAACTTATGTTCAAGATTTTCAAAATGTTCAATAGCTTTATTCACATGATCATGATGATTAGCAATCAATTCACAATTTTTTTCATTTTCCTCAGCTTCAAAGATTTTAAATGCTGCTAAAGGTGTAATTTCTTTGGGTTGGTTATTACTATCTATCCAATAAAATTCAAACTTTTTATCCGTCTTTAAAAATGCAACTGTACCATTTTGCAAATCAGGTTTTTTAATTGTGGTGGAACTTCTTCCAACTCTGGATTTTAACGGAATTTTTTTGATTTTATCAAACCAAGTTTTATGTTTTTTTCTAAAGTTGCGTAAAAAGTAGAGAAATTTTAATCTTTCGTCTTGTTCTTCCTGATAATTTCCGCTAAAAAGTTTCACCTCATCTAAAATTTCATCAGTGGAAAATACTTGATTATCTTCCCCAAATGCAGTATGAAAAGCCTGAATTTTCATGAAAGCAGTTTTGTTTAACTGAATTTGTGAATCTCCTTGTGCTGAAGGATAAAAAACATAATTATAAATCGCATTTGCTTTTGTACCAATCCGATTAATCCGTCCAATTCTCTGCATTAATTTAGTTGAGTTCCAAGGTGTATCATAGTGAATAATCACATTAGAACGATGTAAATTTACACCTTCGGCTAAAACTTCTGTGGTAATGATAATACTATAATCATTGACTTGTTTATCTACCGCACAATTAGCATCAAAATTATTAACAATAGTATCATAAAGCTGTTTTCTGTTTTTACTAGAAACTGCTAAAACATCCTTTGTAAATTTATCTTTTAAAGATTGGGCTAAATAATCAACAGTATCTTTAGATTCCGAAAATATAACTAACTTACCTTCTAAATTGGTTTTCTTATCAAAAAATAGGTTATTCAATTTAGCAATAAATACATCTAATTTTGGATCATTTTCGATTGCGTTCCAATCTTTTACCAATTCTTGTAAAATTTGAGAATCTTTCTCTAAACTCTCAATAAAATCAGGTTTAAAATCTGTACTTTTGAAAGTTTGATTTTTAGGATTTTCTTCGCTTAATCTCTCAATTTCTTTCTCAATTTCTTCCTCACTCCAACCTTTGTCTAATAACTTGTTAATATTGGTATCAGGGGCTATAAATATTTTATCATTTGCAAACATAGTAATCATTCTATCTGTGGCTTGTTGAAAATTAGTTAATGATTTTTTAAAAGCATAAAAACTACTTTCTAATCTTTTCACTAATTGGGTTTTCATGATAAATGCTAATGATTTAGAAACTGTTTCCGCATTTTCATAATACTTACTTTGAATTTCTGGATTTAAACCTGCAATAGCTTGATAACGACTATATGTAAGTTGTTCTTTACCAGTTAAACAAATCACAGTTTTATGAAATAACTCATTTAATTTTTCATCCATGAGATATTCCACTTTTTGAGGTGGTTCTACTTGAGGAAATATAATTCCTTGCGCTGCTAAATCTAATTTATATTCAATAATATTTTCTAAGTCTGTTCTAGTTCTTCTAATGGTAATAGGTTCAATTACCTTACTTCTAATTTCTCCATAAATCCTTCTTAGTTTATTAACATCTAATTCTTCAAATCGTTTCAAACTTTTATACTGTTCCATTAAAGGATTAAAAAAAGCAGTTAAATTTGTAATTGGTAAAGTTGACTGTCTCGCATCTTGAAACATTTGGATTTGATAAAAAATATCATCTGGACGATTATTTAAAGGTGTTGCAGATACTAAAATTACCTTTTTTTGATTACCTGCAATTAAACCCTGATTGACTCTAGGACTTTTACAAATTAATTGCAAGTTTTGAAAAGCACCAGTTTTATGATTACGAAATTTATGAGCTTCGTCAACTATGACTAAATCATATTCTTCTTTGTTCCAATAATCTTGATGTTCTGTTAATATTTTATCAAGACTACCATTGGTAATAAATTTGGTGTATTTGTCAAGATTAAAATATTTGAAAGTGTTTTTCCAGTTCTTTTCTACTGCTGGAGGATAAACAACTAAGATTTTAGTATTGTTTCTGCCATTTTCCATTAAAAACCTTTTCGCTACCATTGCTGCAATGACGGTTTTACCTAATCCCACCACATCAGCTAAGATAAAGCCATTGTGTTTTATCAGCATATTAAAACCTTCATTTACAGCATCTACTTGATAAGAAAGTTTTTTAAAGTTTTCGGGTAAATCACCAATAGAATCAGCATCATAATTAATATTATCACTAAAATATTCACTTAGCAATTTTATATATAATTCAAAGGGAGTTGTTTCTGTATTCAAATAAGTGTTTTTAGGAATGTTTTTGATATCAACTGGTAATATATCAACAGATTCAGCCCAAAGTTTCTCAAATTCTGCTGTAGCAAATTGGACATCATCATATTCCGTTAATTGGACATTAAACTCATAATTATAAAAATTGCCCCCACCCAAACCGGGATCTGTTAGATTAGAAGAACCAGTTATTGCTGTAGCTGGTGTATGTTGATTAAATGGTTCAGGACGTAAAATATAAACTTTCGCGTGAATCTTTTTTTCTGGATGTGCTTTGACTTGAATTTTGCCTTGAATTATGTCATCAATAAATTGCAAAATCCCTTTTTCAGTCTCTTGATCATAATTAGCATTTTCAATATCTTTTTGAATTTCCTTGATAAAATCTTCCCTTGTTTTTTCGTCGTGTTTAAAAAATTCCAGTCCAGATTTTTGAGCATCTGCCAGCATTTTATCAACATTGATTCCTACTAATATTCTAATCTGGGGAACTTTGTCTAAAAACGGTCTAATTCTAAAATAACCTGATGCTCTAAAATAGCCTACTAAAGCATCAAAATATTGAATATTAGGATTATATGTAAATACCCCTTCAAACTTCTTAATTAGGGTATTTTCTTCGCTATTTGTGAAAAATTTTGTTGACATATTTATGTGTAAATGTCCAAACTATGATTTTTAGGATTATTTTGATGAAGATGAGAAAAAAGTCCAAACTATGATTTTTAGGATTATTTTGATGAAGATGAGGGATTCATCATAAAAATCATCAAAATCACAGTTTAGACGTTACATAGTATACATAGAATATGAAATAACACAACGTCTGAACTATGATTTATAGGATTCCTTTGATTTGCTTGATTTTTAGAATTATTTTGATGAAGATGAGGGATTCATCATAAAAATCATCAAAATCACAAAAATCATAGTTTAGACGTTAATTTAAAATTGCTCTAAATACTGATTAAGATCCTCGATAACACGGGTAAGTTCCGCTTCTGTAGTTAAACGAATCCCGATATTGCGAATTGTTAACAAAACTTTAGCCGCAAAGGGAGTAGGCCAGATATTAGGATTGCAGAATATTTCTATGAATACATCCCCAGTGTAACGATACTCTAAAGACGGTTGGGGACTGACTTTACCTGTTCCTGGAGTTTTGTTAGCAACAACTTTGAGGCTTTTCATTAATTCATCTATTGCTGCTTTTAATTCTTGCGCTGCTTGGGGTGAAAAACTGACGGAAACAGAACCTTCTACTAGATTCAGTGTGAGAGGTACAGAAGACATAAGCTACTTATTAACAATTATTTGTAATTATCCATATTACCGGAAGATGCTCTCTAGAATATTTCTAACTTTTGCAAAGATTCCTAAATCTGCATTTTTGGATTTTAATTATAATTAATCTCAATAAAATCTCAATTATTTTTCGTAGGTTGGGTTAAGGAACGCAACCCAACAAATTTGCGGAAATGTTGGGTTTCACTTCGTTCTACCCAACCTACAATTTTCTTCATACCAAGCGGATTCAGTCATAAAGAGATAAATTCTTAATTAGCAAGTTTTGACTTATTTCCTATATAGTTCTTCCTAGAAATAAATACTTATTGGTGTACAGTAGGAGTTAAAGAAAATAAATTCTCTATTCGTTTTTTCACAAATCACAATTATAAATATATGACTTACGATAACCGCACTGAAGTAAGAAAAGTTTTAATTATCACTTTACTGCTGAATGTATTTGTGATGGGGTTAAAAGCCCTTGTGGGTCATTGGACAGGTTCTTTAAGCTTACTGGCTGATGCCTTACATAGTGTGACGGATAGTGCCAATAATGTTTTAGGATTAGTGGCGATTAAGTTTTCTTCACCGTTACCAGATCGAGAGCATCCCTACGGACATAATAAGTTTGAAGCTGTGGGGGCTTTGGGGATAGCTGCGTTTTTAGGAATAGCCTGTTTTGAAATTGTCCAGGGCGCAGTAGAAAGGATTCTTAAAGGTGGTGAACCTGTGAGAGTATCACCTCCAGAGTTGTGGTTATTACTGATTGTGTTGGGAGTAAATATTTTTGTCGCCTTTTATGAACGAAATGTGGGAAAAAGGGTAGGTAGTTCGATTTTAATTGCTGATGCTACCCATACGATGAGTGATATCTGGGTGACGATTTCGGTTATTGGTGGTTTGATTGGTGTGTGGCTGGGTTATCAATGGTTAGATGTATTACTAGCTTTCCCGGTGGCTTTACTGGTATTTTGGAGTGGTTGGTCAGTTTTAAAAGAAAATTTACCTTGGTTGGTGGACCAAATGGCGATCGCCCCCGAAACAATTCATGCGATCGCAGTTTCCGTTCCCGGTGTCCTCAACTGTCATGATATCGCTTCTCGTGGTGTCATTGGTCGTCAAGTGTTTATAGAAATGCACCTCATTGTAGATGCACCCGATGTAGAAACCGCCCACAACATCACGGAAGAAGTTGAAAGACAACTAGAACAACGTTTTCATCCTGTGAGGATTTTAATTCATGTTGAGCCACCTGCATATCAGTCTCAGAGCATAACTTTTGAATCAGAACACAGATGATTTCGTAGCCAATAATTTTATTTTTCCAACCGCACCGCGTACCACTGCAAATATTCTCCAGGCCCCACATCTAAATCGCAACTTGTATCCAGCAAATATTGTGCTTGTTCGGTAACAGACTCAAATTTTTGCACATCCAGGGGTAAATCCGCGAATGGAATTTGTGATAAAGTTTTTTCCAACTTGACTAATAATTCCGCTACTGTCAGAAATTGTTCTGGTTGATTTGTCTCTAAAACAACAAAATCATCCTGTTGATACATTAATTGATTTGGCATTTTTGATAATTGTTGGTCATTGGTCATTGGTCATTGGTCATTGGTCATAAACTATTCTTCTTTCTTCTTCTTCTTCTTCCTCCTTCTTCTTCCTCCTGAACTCCTGATAGCGAAGCGTGGCGTTAGCCATACTCCTGAACTCCTGACTCCTGACTCCTTCTTCCTACGATGGATATACTGGCATTGTAAAATGAAACCATGCACCACCGTGAGGGGATGAATCTACCCAAATTTGACCGTAATGGGCGCGGATAATGCGTTGACATAAACAAAGACCAATTCCATATCCATCCGTGCCTCGATCGCGCTGGAGACGGAAAAGATTCTCAAAAATGCGATCGCGGTTTTCTTCAGGAATCCCTAGACCTGAGTCACCGACACTAAATTGGACTTTTTGGGTAGTTCGATGTAGTCCGGCTACAGTGATAATACCACCAACAGGTGTATATTTGATGGCGTTATCTAAAAGATTAACTAGGACTTGGCGAATGCGTTCCGGATCAGCATATACATTGGGTAAATCTTGGGGAATATCTGTTTCCACCGTTTGGGATTTGGCTGTGTAGCGATCGCTCAATTCCTCTAATACTTGTAAACACAATTCCCCCAATTGTAACTTTTGTGGTATGATCGGCAATTCTATATCCTCACCTCGCCCAACCTGTAACAAATCAGCAATCATCCGATCAATGATCCGTGTTTGTGTCCGGGCTTGTTTTAATAAATGTATGGCCAGTCCTGGTTTTAGGCGTGGAAATTCCCCTGTATCTGGATTGTAATTAGATTGAAGAGTTTCAATAGCGATCGCCGCAGCCGTCAGAGGATTGCGAAGATCATGGGCTAAAATGGCAATCACTCGGTCTTTAAACAGTAACTGTTCTTGCAGTCTCTCCTTTTCCTGCTTCAGACGGAAAATTTCATCCCCTAGTTGAATTGCCGCCGCCGAGTTAGCAACAGAATGAATAGTAGACTTAGGCGCAATCACCTGACTCTTTTCATCCAAAAATTCCGGCGAATCTTCCTGCAACTTCAAAAAAGTGGTAACAGCGTTTTGCCAACGTGGCCACCAAATTTTTAATTGCGGAATAATATTAGTACCAGCAATAGTTTGTTGGGGTTCAGGATGAATTTTAACTAAAGCAGGAGTTGCTACTAACTTAAAGTGTTCGGCTAAATAGGGTTGTTCGCCAACATCAATAATTTGTAGTTCAAAACTATACCCAGCCTCTAATTCTTTTAAATACACCCGAATTTGCTGCACTTGTTGACGGGACTGAGGTCGCCCATCAATAAACAGCAGCAGTTGGAGTGGAGCCTCAGAAGAAATAGGCTGATCCTGGGAAACTTGCATGACATCTTGTTTCAGCACTGGTAACAACCTGGGGACGCTTTACAGACGGTGAAATGAACTGACGTTGCTTAATGGCCGTTTTTTTCTAATTTAATATCTATTTTAGATTCTTCCTACTGCAATCCGATCTAGATTTTTGGGTAGAAACGGATTTTTTCGGAATTTTGTTGCCATTTGCTCTTACTTTTACAGCTAATAGGCTTCTAGTCAGGAATTGTTGAAGCTATCGTCACCTCCTTTAGCAATTATTTACATAACGCAAAAAATAGCCCTAGCAGGAGTTAAGAATCCCTTAAGGTAGGCTTTTGCCATATATTCTGTAACTCATTCAAGTGCATACCAACCTATAGCTCATTATCTAACACCAATGCAACTAGCGATCGCTTCCCCAATAGAAGCATTAAATCATCTCTGAGCCGTCCATCAATTCTTGCAAACAGCCAAAGAGTTGCTTTACTCCCAGCTTACCACTTCAAACCCTTAGCGAAAACTTTCTATCAGTTCCTCAAAACCTATAACCGCCACTATTGGCGTTACCAAGCAATATTCCATTCACCAAGGAATGTATAAATTTAGACTATAGACATTCTTGAAAATAAAGTAAATTAGGCGATCGCCATTCCTGCTATACAATAATTTCAACTTCAAGAACATATCCCCATAATGGAATGGAAATTGTATTTCTCGTTGAAGATAATCCAGATGGTGGTTATACAGCCACAGCATTAGGTCAATCAATTTTTACTCAAGCTGATGACATAGAAACACTGCGAGTAATGATTCGTGACGCTGTTCACTGTCATTTTCCTGATAAAGAAAAACGTCCTAAAATTATTCAGTTACAAAACATTCTCTAAACAACATGAACTTAAAAGATATCAAAGAAAAATTATTCCCCATCTTCAAAATTATATCCATCGCACTCATCACCAGTGCAATAGGCTTAGAATTATGGAATATCCAAACATCAATCACTAACAGTCAACTACCAAGTATCTTAACTCCACCTTTAATCATTGCTCATATTGCGCTCTCGGCTCATTTTCTCGAAGCCTTAATTGCTGCTTATTATGCACCTGAACGCAATCAGATATCAATCAAATATGCAGCTTATACATTTTTTGTAGGTATATTTGGTTTATTAGAATTATTTAACAATGATCAAGAACAAGGATGAAAGGACTAGCACTGATTTAATCTTGTTACTAAACTTTGTTTGTGTTCGACAACCGTCTATTATACAATATACACAGAATATCAGTGCAAAATACATCCTGGCTTTAGGCTGCGCCCCTTATTTAATGGCTTGCATGGCGTAGAAGTAGCACAGGTGTGTCCTCTTGATTTGGGCGCACCCCAGGGGGCTTTGAGCATTTTTCTGATAAGCTTGAAAATTGTGTTAAATATAACACGATTAACTATGTATTTCTAGATTAAATACTAGGGTGTTTATGGTTTTTAAGATTTAATAAAGACTAAATCTAGTATTATCGAAAAGTCCGAAATTAGGTGTGGTGTGAAAATCAAGACAGGAGTGAACACAATGGATTTACGTGGAGATGCGTTGCAAATCCTTAAAGACACTAGTAGAACTTTTTATATCCCAATTAGTATTTTACCATCAGGATTACAAGAAGCAGTAGCATCAGCATACCTGTGTATGCGTGCCATTGACCAAATAGAAGACGATCCAAACTTGGATAATCAGACTAAAAAACGCCTGTTACAGAATATTAGTCTCACATTGCAAGCTGGAGTAGATGGTTTTCCGCTGGATGCTTTCTCTGTCGGGTTTAAAGGTTACGAAAATTCTTTACAAGAAGTTAGTTTACGGATTAGAGAATGGTCAATATTAGCACCTGAAAGCATTGCTCCGCGAATTTGGGATGCAACAGCGGCAATGGCTGATAGAATGGCTTATTGGGCAGATAAAAATTGGAAAATAGAAACAGAAGCGGATCTAGACCGTTATACCTTTGGGGTAGCTGGTGCTGTGGGCTTGTTGCTCTCAGATTTATGGAACTGGTATGATGGAACTCAAAGTAACCGCACTCAAGCCATAGGATTTGGTAGGGGTTTGCAAGCGGTAAATATTCTGCGTAACAATGGTGAGGATCTAACTCGTGGGGTCAATTTTTACCCAGCAGGTTGGGATAATGACAATCTCCAAGAATATGCCCGTCGCAATCTCATCTTAGCAGATGCCTATACGAACTCTCTGCCCAATGGACCGGCTTTGCAATTTTGCCAAATTCCTTTGGCTTTAGCTCATGGTACTTTAGATGCTTTGGCTAGTGGCAAGGAAAAACTCAGTCGCAGTGATGTTGTTTCCCTGATTGAAAACTTGATGGGTGTAAACGCTAAGGCTAGTTAGGGGGCAGAGGTGCAGAGGTGCAGAGGTGCAGAGGGAGAAAGAATTTCCCAACTGACAACTGACCAATGACCACTGACAACTGACAACTAACCAAAATAAAAAATTTGTGTGTGAGAAATATTCATGAAAACTACTTTATTTCTGAGTCCACCTTCTTTTGATGGTTTTGATGGTGGTGCGGGGGCGCGATACCAAGCAAAACGAGAAATTACTTCCTTTTGGTATCCCACTTGGTTAGCACAACCAGCAGCTTTAGTTCCTGGCAGTAGGTTAGTTGATGCACCTCCTCATGGGCAAACGGTAGATGATGTATTGAAAATTGCCAAGGATTATGAATTGGTAATTATGCACACCAGTACACCATCTTTGGCTAATGATGTGAAGTGTGCTGAAGCTATCAAACAACAAAACCCCAATGTACAGGTTGGCTTTGTGGGGGCGCACGTTGCGGTTTTACCAGAGGCAACTTTGCAAGAAAATCCGGTAATTGATTTTGTTTGCCGCAATGAGTTTGATTATACCTGCAAGGAATTAGCAGAAGGAAAACCTTGGGATGAAATCAAGGGTTTGAGTTACCGGGATAAGTTGGGGAATATCCACCAGACCGAGGAACGTCCTTTGATTCATGATTGGGATGCTATGCCCAGTGTGTTGCCAGTTTATGCTCGTGATTTGGATATTAGCAAATATTTTATTGGCTATTTGCAACATCCTTACATTTCTTTTTATACTGGGCGGGGTTGTCCAGCCAAATGTACTTTTTGTTTATGGCCACAAACTATTGGTGGACATTTATACCGTCATAAAAGCCCCGATGCTGTAGGCAGAGAAATGGAAGAGGCTAAAGTTCTCTTTGGGGACAAGGTGCGGGAGTATATGTTTGATGATGATACTTTTACCATTGACAAGCATCGAGCGATCGCCATTAGTAAACACATGAAGCGACTCAATTTAACTTGGAGTTGCAATGCCCGTGCAAACTTGGATTATGATACTCTCAAAACTTTACGAGATAACGGTTTAAGATTGTTATTAGTAGGTTTTGAATCTGGCAATCAAGAAGTTCTCAATAATATCAAAAAAGGTATTAAGCTAGAAGTGGCGCGAGAATTTATGAAGAATTGCCACAAACTTGGTATTACTGTACATGGAACTTTTATTATCGGATTGCCAATAGAAACTCCAGAAACTGTAGAAGAAACAATTCGCTTTGCTTGTGAATTGAGTCCCCATACAATTCAAGTTTCTATTGCTGCACCTTATCCTGGTACAGAATTATATGACCAAGCCAGAGAAAAGGGTTGGTTTGCGAATGAGTCTTTAGTCGCAACTTCCGGTATTCAAACTTCAACTTTGCAATATCCAACTCTTTCAAGTGCGGAAATTGAAGATGCTGTAGAAAAAATGTATCGCAAATTTTACTTCCGTCCAAAAGCGATTATTCCCATTGTGCGGGAAATGTTGGCTGATAGACAAATGTTAGTTCGTCGCTTGCGAGAAGGTAAGGAGTTCTTTGGTTATTTGAATGAACGTCGCACTCAAGCTTTAGCTAGGTAAGTTGTCTGAATCAGGATTTACGGTTACTGAGCGCAGTCGAAGTACAAGATTTAAGGATGTTCAGGATTTAATTTAATTACCTTCGGAGGATTTTTAAATTAATCCTGTTAATCCTTTAATCCTGGTTATCCTGATTCTGAAATTTTTAATCCTAATTATCTATATACCAATGTCTTATTTAATTATTAATGCTGACGATTTCGGGTTTTCCCAGGGTGTGAATGCAGCGATTATTCAAGCCCATGAGGAGGGGATTTTAACTAGCACTAGTTTAATGGTAAGTGGTGATGCGGCACAAGAGGCGATCGCTCTCGCAAAAAATCACCCTCAGTTAGCAGTTGGTTTACACCTGGTTTTAGTTTGTGGTAAATCAGTTTTACCACCTTCGCACATTCCCCATTTAGTAGACTCTCAGGGTAACTTTTCTCATAACCCCACCCAAGCTGGATTAAGTTATCAATTTAATCAAGCTACTCGTGCAGAATTGCGGTTAGAAATCCGCGCTCAATTAGAAAAATTCCGTGATTCTGGTTTAAATTTGGCTCATGTTGATGGACATTTACACCTTCATGTACATCCTGTAGTTTTGAATATTTTAACAGAATTAGCCCCAGAATTTAAGATCAAATTTATTCGTCTACCCTCAGAAGAATTAAGCAAAAACCTCAAAATTGATCAACGTAACTTATTCACTAAAATCATTTGGTCTATTGTTTTTGGACAATTACGCCGTTATGGAGAAGGTTTATTAAAAGCGCATCATATTAAATTTGCCGACAGAGTTTATGGATTGTTACAAACTGGTGACATGAGCGAAAAATATTTACTAGATTTAATACCACAAATAGAAGCGGAATTGGTAGAAATTTATTCTCATCCAGCTTTAGTAAATACTGAGATAAATAGCGGTGGTGAAGTAGAATTAGCGGCTTTGTTAAGTCAGCGAGTGCGGGAATTATTGACTATGAGGGGGTTTAAGTTGGGTAATTATAACCAGTTACAGCAATTTTCGGTGTTATGAGGTATATGTGTAGCAGGCTATTTTCCTTATTGATAAGATGTGTTTCCACTACTCGTTGACGTAGACTTATAGCTTGAGCGCGTCAACTTCTAGCCTAACCATGCGAACGTGCGCTAAACCCATTTTATCTAGTGGGATTTGTTCTAGATATGTCTCTACAAAATCAGCAATGAAACTATCGCGTTTAGACTCAGATACGCACTGCGTAAACGGCATCCAGGTTGTGCGTATCCAACCTGCTAACCCATCCTTGCCTAAATGCGTCATATCTTTTGGAACTAACTCAAGACGCTTAACACGGAAGCCAGCCTTCTCTAACCACAGCGCATAATTTTGATCTCCGTAGAAAAAGTAGGGATTACGAAAATCATCAAAGTAACCCCTCCAGGGTTCACTAACAACAATCTCAGAGAAAACTTGCAAAATATCCGCAGCATTTCCCTGTCCACCGCAAGAAATAATCAACCGTCCACCACTCCGTAAAGCTCGACTAACACCGTTGAGAAAGGCTTGGTGATTATCCACCCAGTGAAGCGTCGCGTTTGAAAAAACGAGATCAAATTCATGGTCAAAATCGAGGGAACGTGCATCAACACAGGCAAAAGAAAGATTAGAATACTGCGTTGCTGAATAGGTGTGCTGGGCATAAGCAATCATCTCAGGAGAACTATCTACTCCCATAACCTTGCCATTGGGTAAAGCCTTTGCAAAATCAGCCGTGATTTTCCCATCTCCACAACCAACATCTAAGACAGATTCATAGTCTTGCAACTCCAAGTTGGCTCGTAATTCTTTTGCCCATCTCAATTGAGCATCTGAGTTCTTGGCATATTCTTCTGGATTCCATATCATACAGTTCTGCTGAATCTCAAATTTTGATATTAGTATTTTTAAAATATAATATTAATTACTCCCGTCTGTTAGAACTAAACGCTATCTACGGTTATACCTAAAAGATTTAGTATTAGTGTCCTTTTATCAACCCTGAGCTTAATTGCATCTGCTATGGCACGCAAAACAAAAACAGCATCCTCAGCTACAGTAACTCCTCTCGCGCTTTCTGACTTACATCTCCAGTTACAGGGTTTAGAGAAGGAACATGAATCTTTATTGAAACAAATTAAGAGAAAGCGGACAGAATTAAATAACTTTGTGGAAAAAATGCGTTCTTTAGCGACAGAAGTATTTCATCGAGTTAGTCCAAATATGCAAACAATGGCAGAATTAGATGCAGAAATTCATGCTTTGTTTGCCGAAATTTTAACTACGAGAAAAATGGGAAAACAAACCCAGAGAAATATCCAATCACTATACAGAAGTTTGCAAATGGGAGGAATTATTAGCTATAAAGCTATTGATGAAGAAGAAGAGGATGATGATAATGAATTAGATGAACTATTTGAAAATGATGATTCTGAAGAAAATCATCAACGTCGTCGTCAATTTTGGGAAGCAGAAGGAGATTCTGAATCTGCCACAGTCCCTAGAACAGATGAATCTAGAAAAGTCCGACAGACATTTTTGCGGTTAGCGGAAATCTTTCACCCTGATAAGGTTAAAGACAACGAAACCCAAATGACTCACACAGAAATCATGAAAGAAATTAATAAAGCTTATCAAGAAGGAGATTTAGCGCGACTCTTAGAAATTGAAAGGAAATATGAAGTTGGAGAAACTATTGATAATAACAGCGAAGATGATTTAAGTCGCAAATGCAAAAATATAGAACAACAAAATCAAATTCTCAAAAATCAATATGAGAAATTGAAACAAGAACTCCGGTTAGCAAAAAATACTCCCGAAGGGTCAATGGTTGCTGATTATAAAAAAGCAGCTAAACAAGGGGTTGATTGTATTGAATTGATGGTGGAAACTATGAAATCTCAAACCAAGATAGTTGCAGAGATTCGTGATTTTGTTAAAGATTTTAAAGATAAGAAAATAACCATTAAAGAATTTCTCGCAGGACCAGAAAGCCTCCGTTCTATGCAGGAGGATATGATGGAAGAATTAATGGAAAAAATCATGGGAGAATTTGGAGATATTATGGACTTTAATTAATTAATTAATTAAGTATGCTAATAATTACTTGGTAGCAATTGAGATAAATAGGGATGTAATGGTAGTATCCACAGTCACGCGTAAATCTAGCAGCAATTCTCATTTTGAAAAAAAAATCAGAGAAAACTCTGTTATTTTCCACATTCCGCAGGTATTTTGGGAATCATCCATAACCCAATAATACCAAAACTTTCAGACAATGACACGCAATTCTATATTAGGGCGATAGCGAAGCGCTGCTGCAAGCAGATCACAGATCCACCTAAAGCTCGAATCAAGCTTACTGAGAATGATGTCAATAAATTAGTTGGTTTGAGATTAAATTCATTGAATACTCCCATAGATGATAAAAACATGAAGTGGTTATTATGATTGGATTTTAGCTGTTTTATGAAATTATTTTTTTGACAAAATAACCTGCTGGGAAAAATATTTTAAGTATATTTACTCATGCCGAATGTGGTTTATTACTATATGTTTGCAAATATCAAAGTAGTTACTGACGCACATAAATATTAATCGTAGTTCAACAGGTCATCTTTCAAAATCAATAAAAATTTATATAAATTCAAGAAATATACCGCTTCTCATTTGAATACAAGTAGGTTAATATCTAGAGAATATACTTATAAATAAAAAAATAATCGGCGATGATAACACAAGAGCTATCCTCTGGAACTTTAGTCAATAATCGCTACCGGGTTCAGTGTCAACTTGGGGAAGGAGGTTTTGGCCGTACCTATCTAGCCAAGGATACCCAGCGATATAATGAACTCTGTACAATCAAAGAATTTGCACCTAGTATCCAAAATATTGCCCAGTTCCAAAAATGCTGGGAACTTTTTCAAAGAGAAGCGGAAACATTATATAAATTAGATCACCCACAAATTCCTAAATTTTTAACAAAATTTGCCGAAAACGGACGGCATTTTGTTATTCAGGAATATATAGAAGGTCATACTTATGAAAGTTTATTACAACAAAAACGGCAAGAACAGCAACAATTTTCAGAACAAGAAGTAATTAAGTTACTAAAAGAATTACTACCAGTTTTGCAATATATTCATAATCAGAATTTATTTCACCGCGATATTTCACCTGATAATATAATTCAACCAAAAGATCCAATAAAACCAGCAGTATTGATTGATTTTGGTGTCGTTGGATATTTAGAAGGTGGTACATCCGTTGGCAAAATGGGCTATGCACCACCAGAACAAATGGGAGGTGGTCAATGTTTACCTAGTAGTGATATTTATTCATTAGCCGTGACAGTTATTGAATTATTAACAGGAAAAACCCCTGATTTATTATTTGATAGTAATTATCTGAGATGGAAATGGCAGAAATATACAACTGTAAGCAATACATTAGCTAATATTTTGAATAAAATGCTGGAAACTAGACCAGGAAACCGCTATAGTTCTGCGATGGAAGTTGTAAACGCTATAAACTCATTAAATAATGATTCAGGATTTATGAATAAGTTCTTAACAGGTATCGGTACAGGTGTATTTTTAGTTGCTGCTACTATGATTTCCGGTTATATTCCTGTCATTTGTAATGGGTTAAATAATTGTCATTCTGATAAAAAGAAGAATGATATAGAAATAATAACTGATCAAAAACCAGCACCAAGTCCTCAATCTCCAGAAAAACCATTTGCAAGTCCAAATTCAACAACTTTATCGTCTTGTGAAGAAGATCCCAGTCAATGTGAAAAACCTAATCCTAAAACATTAGATACACCAATACCAGAAGAAAGTATTGATAATAAACAAAAACCCATTAAAAGAAACGTTAAAAAAATGCCAGAGATAAAAATAAATACAACAAAAAAAATACCATCTTGCGATGATGTTTATTTTGGAAATTGCTCAGAAGACGATAAACCAAGAAATAAAAAAAATACAAAAACAGATAAACAAGTAGTTAATACTAATTCCAACTCAAAGTCTAATAATAAATCACCGATAAATGACACCAAAGATAAAACTAAGTCTAAGAAACTACCATCATGCAAAGATGTATTTTTTGGTGAATGTTCAGAATAATCTTGAGTAATAAACAGGGTAAACTAAGTTAATTGAATATAGACTAAATAATAGTGTATGAAGAATAAAAACAGTTACTTGCAAATATTCTGTTTAGTCATTTTAGGCTTATCATTATCTCTTCCCAAAAAAGCCATTGGTTCTTTCCTGATTACCCAAAAAAATACACAAGAGGAAGAAATAAAAGATATTCCTAAAACAGAAGAATTAACAAATAATTTAGAAAATGAATCTAATATTATTAATCAAGCATACCTTTTAATAAAGTTAAGTGACCGTCGTGTTTACGTTTATCAAAACAAAGAAATAAAAAGTAGTTATCCTGTAGCTATTGGTAAGAAAGGATGGGAAACGCCTACAGGCGAATTTGAAATTATTAATATACAATATAAACCTATTTGGATAAATCCATTCACAAGAAAGCTAACTCCCCCAGGTCCTAAAAATCCAATGGGTTTGGCATGGATAGGTTTTTGGAATGATGGAAAAGGACAAATAGGTTTTCATGGTACACCTGATGAAAAATTAATTGGTAAAGCAGTTTCTCATGGTTGTGTACGCATGAAAAATCAAGATGTTATGAAACTATATTATCTAGTTTTCATAGGTATGAAAGTAAAAGTAGTTCCCTAGATTTCTAAAGTTAGTAAAATGTGCCAGAAGTTAATAAATTTGTAATTATAAATTTATGACAGTTGGCACACTATTTAAGTAGCTTCAATTCAAAATAAATTTAAAGAACCTCAAGATTTTTCATCAATTTCTAAACATCTACCCCAAAAAACATCCTCACAATTAGGTAAATCATAATCCATAGGTTTTTTTGATGTTGGAGGATTTATAAGACGAGTAACGTAACTGTTCACACTCCCCCACTAAAAAGGAATTAGGAAGTAACAGGGATAGGA
>NZ_VIKX01000210.1 GCF_009711935.1 Dolichospermum sp. UHCC 0259
CCTACTTCTACCTACCCTATAAACTCTCGAAAGTGGGGGGAGAGTGAAAAACTACATTAAAAAGTATTCCCATATTAATTTTAGAGTCAACAATTCCTTTAGGTGAACTTAATTTGAGTTTAGGTTATTGGAATAGTGGGGATACATCTTATACTCAAGCCTCAATTTTATCGGGTATATCTTTCTCTGATTTGCTTCGTAGTTTAGTTAAACAAAGGGCTTTGGAGTGGGAAGTAACTCGCAAAAAATTGGAAGCAATTGGTAAGGATGAAGCCTATATTAAAACTATGGGGGGAGTGAATGAAGAAAATTTACAAGTTTATTACAAAGAGTTAGCAGAAAAGACGGAATTAGAAGAACATCGCATTGATATTGATACTTCTAATTTACCTATTACTAAACAATACAAAACCACAGAGCAAGATTACAAGAGTTTTTATCAATATTTAGCGGTATGGCATTGTTTGGCGATCGCCATTCATGCAGATATGCTCTTTTTGGGTAATTCTTGGGAAAATACGCCTTTATTGCCTAGTTTAATACCTTATCTATTAGAAAAGTATAAAAATCATTTTCTATTAACTCCCCAATTTTGGCAGGAAGCAATCTCTGAAATTGTGACAACTTACGGGCAGTTTTACGATAGTTTAAAATCGGATGCTTCTAGTTGTTTGCCTGAAATTCGCATGAAGTTGGCATTATCTTTAGCTAATTTGCCTAATGAATATAAGTATTTAGCTTTAAAACAGTGCGATCAAGCGGTTACTGACTGGTTAGTAGCGAATAATGTACCGTCAGATAAGATTTTTGATCTCGATGATGATGATGATTGTCAAACCTTAAAGGGAATTTTTTATCAAGAAGATAAGCCTTTTTTAGATTCAATTAAGCAGTTGTTAGTAATTGTCAATGAGGCTGAGAATATTGATTTAACCAATTTAAAAAGGATTAATAGTCTTTTGGAAGGTTGGAAGCTTTTAAGTCGTTTTGGCACTATTCCAGCTTTACCACAAGTAAAAGTAGAAGTTAAATCTATTATTACTAAAAGTGTGATGACAGCCTTTGAGCGCATGGAAGAAAAAGTGCTGATGCAGGAGAAGAAGTTTGGCAAATCTCTTGAGGATCAGTTTGCAGAGTTGGAGGCGGGGTGTGAAGATGTAGATGCAGAATTAGAAGCACTACGCTGTCAGTTGCCTAGACTTTAACATACTTCCGCACGTGAAGGGCAGGGGATTCTTGTGCATGGTTCACGAAAATTCGCTTATTACCTTTGTTTTCCCATTAATAATCGTGATCGTCTCTTTGTAGCGATCTCCGATCTTGTAGTGTGATTGTGGGGACATAACAATATTATTTCCCGATATTTTTTGATCAGGAAATCAATTAAAATTATAATAAAGTTATCAAATAGCGAGTAGTGAGAATTAAACAAAATGGAAATTACCAAATTATCAAATCAAGGTCAAATAACTATTCCTCAAATATTAAGAGAGCAGTATCATTGGTAAGACGGACAGGAATTAGTAATAATTAATATGGGTGATGGAATCTTATTAAAACCGAAAAAACCTTTTAAAGAAACGACTTTAGAACAAGTTGCAGGGTGTTTAAAATATGAAGAAAAAGCGAAAACAATAGAAGAAATGGATGAAGCAATTGAGCAAGGAATAAAGGAGTTAGGTTATTAATCATTGCAGTTGATACTAATATTATTGTCAGGTTGATTACCAAAGATGATCAATTACAATATGAAAAAAGTTTACAAGTATTTAAGAGTCAAAACATTTTTATTGCTGATACAGTAATTTTAGAAACAGAATGGGTGTTACGTTTTGCTTATAAATTTAAACCAGTAGAAATTGCTCAAGCTTTAAGAAAATTATTTGGTTTACCTAATGTGTATTTAACTAATTCTACGTTAATTTTACAAATTCTTGAATGGCATGAAAATGGGTTAGATTTTGCTGATGCTTTTCACTTAGCTTTTAGTAATCATTGTAGAGAATTTTATACATTTGATGAAAAGTTGATCAAAAAATCTGAAGGTTTAGGTAATTGTATTGTTAAAAAGCCTGATTTCGATTAATATGTTTACTAAATTATCAGCGAGTTAAGCGAAATTCACCTTTACAGCAATTCTTGTTCTCATGAAATACAATGAAGGGCGCACGCCCTGCGCCCCTACAATTAGTTTCTGATAATGATGATCACCCAATTTATAGAGGTTAATCCATGCTAAAAACTGTTCAGGGAATTTATAAAGATGGAAAAATCCAACTTGCTGAAATACCAAAAGACATTCACGAAAGCACTGTATTAGTTACATTTCTAGAAAACAAAACTAGAACTTGGTCGAATCTAATTTTGCAACATCAAGGTTTTGCAGATAGTATTACCTTTGAGTCCTATCGAGACGAATTGCTGCCACCTGACGAAACCATATTTTCAGTTTAATATTTTTAATTGAATTTATGCAATATTTACTTGATACTTGTGTAGTCAGTGATTTTGTCAAAGGTGATCCAAATACATTACAACGACTAAAACTGATTTCCCCTGACGATATTTCTATTTCCGCAGTAACATCAATGGAATTGAAGTATGGATTAGCAATAAATCCCCAACGAGCCATCAAAATTAGACCACTGATTATATCGTTTCTTAATTCTGTGACAATTTTACCTTTTGCAGAAGCAGAAGCAGAACAAACTGCTCAAATCAGGAGTTTTCTCAAACAGGCAGGAACTCCGATAGGTGCTTACGATGTCCTCATTGCCGCAACTGCAATCACCCATAAACTAATTATTGTAACTGCTAACGTTCGGGAATTTGAAAGAATCCCAAACCTGCAAATTGAGAACTGGCGAGATTAACAAGGGATTTCTTGTGGCACAATTGATATTAATAATGATTACCAAATCGGTTGAGGTTAATTCATGCTAAAAACTATTCAGAGCATTACAGAGATGAATAAACTCAGAAAAAAGGTAGTACAACGTTTGGAAGTTATCCCTGATGATAAATTACAAGAAGTTCTTAGCTTTTTAAATTATCTGGTTTGGCAAAGCGAAAATCCTCAAACCCAAGAAGATATAGACTGGTTAGAAAGTGACTTATCAAGGTTAGAAAAATATGAACCTTATGAATGGCAAGAAGGAGAATTAGAAGAGGGGATACTCGTTAAAATTATCGCTGAAACAGGAAAAGTCTTCAAAAATAATTAAAGTAAATCATCTTCTGTTAAATCAGCTTGTTTCATCAGACTTTTGAGAGTACCTATCTTTAAGTCTTTATTTCCGTGAATAGGAATTATCACGGATTTACTATCTTTATAGTATTTAAAATGGCTACCATTAACATCAACTAATATCCAACCTTTTTTATTCAGGATATTAGCTAATCTTTTTCCTGAAATTGATTTCATAAAGTAAGTTCTAATATTTGTCCAGATGGATTTTGATTAGGAATTGGTCTCAGATATAATTCAATTGCTTCTCTAAGATTGTTTTCTAATTCTTCCTTCGTATCACCCTCCGTAACACATCCTGGCAATGCTGGAACTTCCGCCCAAAAACCGCCTTCTTCTGCTTCATGTATGATTACTTGAATTTTCATAATTTATTCCGTTTAACTAGTTAATTCAATTATACCCAATTAAGGATGGATTGGACACGCAAATAATTAAGAGGACAATTATTTACGTTCACCTACTTATTATCCATTTGATTAAAAAATAAAATACTTCAAATTCCATGACTTTTGCCAATTACCCAATTACGTCGAAAAAACCGCGCTAGTGCTGATTCTTCCAAAGATAAATAAATCGGTCTACCATGAGGACAGGTGCGCGGGTTGCGGGTACGTTGCCAATTATCTAATAAGGTTTGCATTTCTGGTAAACTCATTTTTGTGCCATTGCGAATTGCACTCCGACAAGCAACAGCAACTTGAGCAGTTTGTAAATCTCCTCCCCAACTTAATTCTAAAATTGCATCAGCATAATCTTCCCGTTGTTTTAACATTATAGGAATATTACGCACTGCCCAAAGGTTATCACCAAATGGTTCTATATCTAAACCAATGCGTTGTAATTGGGAAACCTGGGCTGGTGATAATTGATAAATAATAATTGGGGTTTCTACAGCTACTAATTGCCAACTATCACATAATTGTTCATATAATACTCTTTCATGGGCTATATGTTGTTCTACTAACCACATTCCTCCTGAATGTTCAGCTACAATATAGGTATTGCTGAGTTGGGCAACAGCTTTTAAATAAGTTTGATTTTCACTGGGTTGAGAATTTTGAGGATTGAAATTATATTCACCTTTTGATTCTGCGACTTTCAATAAGTTACTAACTCTGGTTGTGTGAACAGATTCTTTTATATTGGTTTCTGAAATTCGCAGGGATTTGTGAATAGATTCAGTAATTTGTTCTTGCCAAAAAGTTAGTTCATTCAGATAAATTTCTGTTTTGGCTGGGTTACGATTCCAGTTAATTTGTTCTGGAGAAATCGTTAAATGTAAAAAACAAACTGGATAGCGATCGCGTGGTAATGTCTTATGAAAGGCTGAAAGTATTGTCTGCTCTAATTCTGGCGTTTTAATCATTCTGCCATTAATTGCCACTTTTACCCAATCAGGACGATGACGATGGCATCTATCCGGTAATCCTATCACCAAATGCAAAGACGAATTTTCCAGATTTGGTATTTGTAAATTCACCTCATGTAAATCACTTTGTCGCACCTGGGGGAGAATTTGGGGAATCAGTTTTCCCACAGTTGGTGCGGGACAAATCGTAAACCATTCTTTGTCATTTTGCCAAACTTGATAATTAACATGAGGATGACACAAAGCTATTTGTTGAATGACATTTTGTACAGCCTTTAATTGCTGATTTGTCGCCGGTAAACCCTGACGACGAGGCTCATAATTAGCAAATAAATTATTAACTGTGACTACCGTACCCGGTGCGATCGCTACCACTTCTACTTGTGATACTATTCCTTCATTATTATAAGCAACTCGCCAACCTTCACTTCCCC
This sequence comes from Dolichospermum sp. UHCC 0259, assembly GCF_009711935.1. Lineage (GTDB taxonomy): Bacteria > Cyanobacteriota > Cyanobacteriia > Cyanobacteriales > Nostocaceae > Dolichospermum. Next base: position 5,054 of record NZ_VIKX01000210.1, read on the forward strand.
CCAAAGGACGACTTAAAACTTCTAAATCTGCCAAAGTTGTTAAACTATGTAGCGCCTCACCACGAAACCCCAAACTGCTGATTTTCCATAAATCTGCACTCGAATGAATCTTACTGGTACTGTGTGCAGTTGCAGCTTGTTGTAAATCATCCAAATTCATGCCACAACCATTATCAGCCACACGAACTCGCCACATTTGCGGCCATAAAGAAACGACAATGCGCGTTGCTCCAGCATCTAGGGAATTTTCCACCAACTCTCTGACAACAGCCACCAAAGAATCAATTACTTCTCCTGCCGTAATCAAATATACAACTTCTGTTGGTAAAGCTTGAATAGTAGATGCCATTATGAATAATTAAAAATTAAAAATTAAAACTTGTCTTACTGTGCAGAGAATTAGCTTACAATATTATGATCACAAAATTATCATTTCTAAAATCTGCTGTGATCCTAAAGAAATACGAATTAAGAAGGGATATTTGGTAAATTTCTGATTAGATTATCCCCAGAAAAAGCTTATGAGTATTAATTTAGTTGCTGATGTTCAAGACTTAAAAACCAGTCTCGAATGGGGTCAACCTGCTTTCACAATTATTGATGTGCGCGATCGCTCAAAGTACAATTATAGCCGCATCACCGGAGCAATTTCCATCCCCCTCAATGACTTGGAATCTCGCGCCCAAACTTCCCTCCACAGAGAACGCCAAATCTACATTTACGGCGAAAATGACAGCCAATCAGCCCAAGCTGTGAGAACCCTACAATTCCTCGGTTTTACCGCCGTAGCCGAACTCAGCGGTGGCATAAAAGCCTGGAAAACCATCGGTGGCGCTACAGAAGGGGTAGAGGGTTAAAAGGAGTTGGGGAGGTTGGGGAGGTAGCGGATAAAAGAATTTTATCTCCCCCCACTCCCCCTACTCCCCCCACTCCCTACCTCAACAACCCAGTTAACAAAGATGCCGGACGTTGACTGTGAGGCCAAGCAAAAGCATGACGGAAAGCTGCATCTTGACAAGCTTGTAACTGTTGAAAATTGATAATGTCGTAAGTCAAAAGATTTTCATATTCAAAGGGGAGACGCACATTATGTAAGCCCGCATTATCCGTACAAATAGCGATATCCACCCCAGCTTCAAAACAGCGGTCAAAAACCAACTTCAGTTGCCGAATATCCTGCAAAGTCCCTGTTTTTAAATAAGTTGTCGGACAAACCTCTAAACATTGTCCTCTTCTAGCAACTTCTGGCAGTAACTCAGGATACAAGAGCGGAACTTGGATACCGTGACCAATTCGCATTAAATAGGGCAACAATTCAGGATAACAACCATCTTTGGTTTCATAAAGATGCCCCGTAGTGTTAATACCCAGCGAATGGGCATAATTATATAAACTAATCCATTCTTCCATTCTTTCGGCATAATAGCGATCGCCACCAGCCAAATCTATCGCACAAACATACTTTCTATTTTGTGCCGCCAAATCAATAATTGCCTTATTTACCTCAAAAGATAAACGGGAGTGCATACAAAGAATTTGACCAGTCACAATCGGATATTCCGGTAAATAACTAGATTTACCTACAATATCCACAATTTCCGCCATTTTATCAATTCTTTCACCTTGATTCAAATGTTCAGGAGTTCGCAAATAGGGAGTATAGCGTAATTCCAAATAAGCCAAATTCTCAAAAATATAAGCACCACGTAATAAACGGTAAATAAAGTAAGGTAAAGTCTCCACCGTTTGCACACTTTCCACAAGAGTATGCAATTCTAGATATTCATCTAAAGTATTACGAGGACGAGTATAAAAATCTTCAAACTCTGCATATTCACCAAAGCGAGAAATCAACTCAGAATTATGACGCTGGAAATATCGCCATAGTACACGAGGTACAACTGAACCACCTAAATGCCGATGCAATTCTGCGTATAAAGCCATAGTGGTATTTTGCCAAGAAAATTTCACTAATTGTAACAAAAACTTCCCGAAAAAAAATCGTCTGACTCAAATACCGTTAATTAACCCCTTTGCCAAAACTGCTGGAGGATTTCCCCTGGTTTTCTATCCCAAGTGTCAATATGCTCATATATCAAACCATCTGTATTCAATTTGTAAGTTGAATAGCCATTAAAAAATAACTTTGCTTGCCAAGGAACACGCAAAACACCTCGAACTGTCCATGTAGCTATAATTGTGTCATGATCAAACTCAGATACATCATGTAAATCAAAAGCAATTTCGGTAAAAAATAACCGTGCATGAAATCGTAAAGTCCAAAAGATTAACCGATAGTTAAATTTACCTTTAAATTTATTAACTGGATCACGAAAATAGATATCATTTGTGTATATTTCATAAGAAATATCCTGCTCAAATAGTGTAGGTAGATCCTGTTGCAGAGTTGTAATTAACTGTTTTATCCGTAACTTAGATTTCATGTGATTTGTATTTAGTAATATGATGGACTATTCCCCGTTACCTATTCCCCATTACTGATTTATAAAAAGAAATATCAAGCTTGTAGTTTAAATCAACATTTTTCAGCTAATTAGTGAGATAATGGATTCGTGAGGTAAAGAACGGACATAACTATATTGTGAGAGGGGGAAACTTTATGAAACTTCAACTATTAGCCGCTATGGCCTTGATAACTCCCCTGTTTCTAGCTAATTCAGTTCAAGCTGGAAGCCAAAAAGATTTACAGAAACTTTTGTCAACTAGAGAATGTATCCAGTGTAACCTATCAGGACTCAACCTCAGTGGTACTCATCTAATTGGTGCAGACTTACGAGGCGCAAATCTTCAGGGTGCTAACCTTACAAATGCTAACTTAGAAGGTGCTGACCTAACTGGGGCAAACTTAGCAGGTGCTAATTTAACATCAGCTTTTCTTACCAACGTCAATTTCAAAAAAGCCAACTTAAACAGCGCAAATCTTACCCGCGCCACAATCAATGATTCCAATGTCTATCAAGCATCAATGGACAATCTTAACATTACTGATGCTGGTATATATAACACAGGCATCGGTATTGGTGGCGAAGATGGAGCTATGTTGCGTGATTGGGATTAAGTAGATATACTCAATACGGATTTAATTATTTGATTTAAGTAGGGGTTTAGCACTGCTAAACCCCTAAAATTCTAGTTTTTTCGTGATTTTACAAAAGCCCATGTCCCAACCATTTTGAGTATAAATTGAGAAAAATCTAAAAAAGAGGCTATAGATAATTAAATTGTCTATAACCTCAACCTAAATCTTGTTATCAAACTAACTGATTAAGCAAAGGCCGCTTTCTTTAAAACATCCACCTTATCAGTGCGTTCCCAAGGTAAATCCAAATCAGTTCTTCCCAAATGACCATAAGCCGCAACGTCCTGATAAAAACGTCCGCCTCTTTCACTTGGTAAGTTACGTAAATTGAACACATGGATAATTCCCGCTGGCCGGAGTTCAAAGTTATCCTTGACCAAATTCAACAGAATTTCATCATCAACTTTACCTGTACCAAAAGTATCAACAAAGATACTCACAGGACGCGCCACACCAATGGCGTAACTTAGCTGCACTTCACATTTTTCTGCTAACCCAGCCGCAACAATATTTTTTGCTGCATAACGAGCCGCATAAGCTGCGGAACGGTCTACTTTCGTGGGATCTTTACCGGAAAAAGCTCCGCCACCATGTCGAGAATAACCACCGTAGGTATCAACAATAATTTTCCGTCCTGTTAAACCGGAATCTCCTTGTGGTCCACCAATCACAAACTTACCAGTGGGGTTAACCAAGAACTTAGTCTCTTGACTTGGTTTCACAGTAATATCACCAAATATAGGTTCTACTACTTCTGTCCACAGGTCAGCTTTAATCTTAGCCTGTACCTCAGCATCATCGCTAATATCCCCAATATTAGCTGTATGTTGGGTAGAAATTAAGATCGTGTCAATCCCTACAGGCTTGCCATCTTCATAAACTATGGTAACTTGGGTTTTACCATCAGGACGCAGATAAGGGAGAATACCAGCCTTACGAACTCCCGCTAATCTTCGGGCAATGCGGTGAGCTAAACTGATGGGTAAAGGCATAAGTTCTGGGGTTTCGTTACAAGCAAAACCAAACATGATACCTTGATCACCAGCACCAATTTTATCGAATAGCTCTTCACTATCCTCTGTTCTGGCTTCTTTAGCAGTATTTACACCTTGAGCAATATCCGCTGATTGTTCATCCAAAGCAATTAGAACACTAGCACTATTCGCAGAGAAGCCGTTATCAGCGTCAGTATAGCCAATTTCCGCAATCTTTTTACGGGCAAGATTAACGTAATTAACATGAGCTTTAGTGGTAATTTCTCCGGTAATTAGCACCAAACCAGTATTAACTACAACTTCTGCTGCTACACGGCTATTGGGGTCTTCTGCCAATAGCGCATCAATAATGGTATCCGAAATTTGATCACAAATTTTATCTGGATGACCTTCTGTAACTGACTCGGAAGTAAATAAATAGCGTCGAGACAAAGGAATTTCCTCCTGATAGATTCTTTTCACCAATGAAATACATTAGTTACTAATTTCTGAAATCATAACAATATTTACAGTTTTTGGAATAAGTATCTTTTATCTCAGTACGTCAATAATCACAGGTATGAAAAAATGCACATTCTTCGTAAACTCTGCCTAGAAGTTAGGATAATTCATTAAACGCAGATAAACGCAGATAAACGCAGATGTAAGATATTGGCAGTTTTTGATTCTATTTGGAAATAGAAAATTTTCCCCAGATCATTTATGATTCCTCTATATCAAATGATATTAAGCAATTTTTTGATAAACAACATTAATTTTAGGTTGAGATTTATCTGGCTGTTGATTTGTTGTCAAATTTAGTATCAAATTTTTCCGCTTCCATAATTATCACTCATCTATTAAATCAGCAATTAGATGGTCATAAATATCTTGCCACAGGGTTAAATGTTCTTGAAAGTTGAGAATTACAGCTATTTGTTGACCTTGAATATCAGTTAAAAAATGAATATTACCAAGGTGAGGATATTGATTAATTACTGTTTCCCAAAGTTGTTGATGGGATAGTAAATCTATAAATACTCCTGTTCTTCTATTTTTTTTGTCTGTTAAAAACTGAATACCTTGTAATTTAGGTAAATTATTATTTTGATACGCTTGATAATATTTACCTCTCACTCCTTGACTGAAATCATATTCTTCTAACATTTCAGTATCTTGTGGTTGATTAATCTTGGTTTTGTTCATAAAACCTCGCGGTATGCGGGAAACTCAGTGGCTTTAGCCCTGAGAGGGAAGCGACACGAGTGAATTTATTCACTGTGGTATTTAAATGCTGATTTTTGAATGGATATAATCCCGGGAACACCTAATCACTAAAATCAGCTTAAATCAAATCGAATTGCTATATAATAATAAAAAAATAATCTGCGTTTATCCGCGTTCATCTGCGTTTAATACCTACTTCTTGTCCCTGACTGAAATAGAAATTGCTATCATCTAAAATCTATTTTTAAACATTCTTGTATAGTCAACATAAAAAAAGAGGGAACATATTCACCTGTTCCCCCTAATCTTTGACACAAAGACTGCTGTTTTAGACTTGAACCGCTAGTTTTGCTTCTTTAGCTGTCAATCGCTCATAAGCAGCACGCATTTTCAAACCTGTTAATACTTGGAATAAACCAGTACCATTGTTAGAACCTGGATATTCACGGTGTTGTAGTAACAAGTGAGTCATCTCACCTTGATATTTGGTGGATGTTTTGCTCAGATGAGTTTCGATGTAAATAATTTCATCGAGGTTATCAAATTGACCGTCTACTTCCAAAACTGAGACATAACGACCATAGTAAACATCAGAACCGTAGTAAAGCTGCATACCGGGGTAAGAACAGGTCAGTTTACGTCCACAAGGAGTCCACTGAATCGTTGAACCTTCATCAAACAGGTAGCTTGGCTCAAGGCCTTCTTTACCTTCCCGTTGTAACATCCGTACCCGCAAAACTTTACGTTCTGTATCGTTTTTAATTAAATTTGTGGGTAATACTTGCAGAACCACATCAGCAAATTCTCTTTGTGGTTCGATGAATTTTTCAAAATCGGGTTTACGAGAATTGATTTGTGCCAAAACATCTTCATAGCGGTGGCCTCTTTCAGCCATATCGCGTTGAATTTTCCAAGCAATTTTGACTTCATCGCTGATATCAAAATAAACGCTGAAGTCTAGAAGCGCTCTTACTCGTTCGTCATATAAAGGATGCAGACCTTCTACAACGATAATATGATTTGGCTCAATCCATTCTGGTGGATCAATCATGCCAGTTTCGTGGTTATAAATCGGCTTATGAATTGATTGACCTTCTTTAAGAGCTTTGATTTGCTCATACATTAAGTCAAAATTATTTGCTCTGGGGTCAAGTGCAGTTATTCCTGTTTCTTTACGTTGTTTACGATCTAGGCAATGATAGTCATCTAAACAGATAACTGTCATAAATTCTTCGCCAAATAAATCAATCAACCGACGCAAAAACGTAGATTTACCGCACCCAGAGTCTCCGGCTACTCCAATTAGTACCACGCGTTCCGGCTTAGTCATAAATTTCCTCTAAAAATGTGTCAATCAATAATTTTTCTCACAACAGATTTTGAATCCAGGAGCTTAACCCAACGGTATATTCCTACGTTCTGGCTACCCAGCATAACGATGACAGATTTCAACAAATAACTTATACGCCTATAGCAGTTACTCGTCCTAATTTAGTCTAATTTTATCGCTGGTAAGTATTTAATCTTAGTGTTGCACTAGATTTTAACAGAATGGGGTGTACTCTCACAAGATTTACCTTGAGAACGAATCTAGTTCCCTAGCAATTATCTGTTTAACATTCTGCCATAGATGATACATTTTTGTAAAAGGAGTCAGGATGAAGAAGAAAGAATCAAAGCTTCTTAGTATTTAATAATACGCTGTACTTAATTTACATTGAATGTACCGTATATATAAAATTGATTATTAATAAGGTCGGTTACTGCACTGTCATGGTAAGATGGTACTGATGGTTTTAGTTCAATCCAAACTAAAGTTATAATATGCTCTTTAGGAATATTTTCACAAATGAAAGGGCTTTTTTTGCAAACCCATAATTTTTGCAGGATCAATATACAGTAGAATATTTGATCAACAAGCCTAAAACTATGTAGTTCGAGAAAAAAAGATTAAAGTGATTCACTATTAACATTCTCGCAAAGACTTATCCTCTAATTTAGAAGGTGAACAGGTGTGTTTTTTGCCATGCCTACTGGTCTTGGGCGAGTGTACTGAGCAAGGCATCATGGTAAATGATGTCGTTTTCCCAGATGGCTAGTTTTGTGATCCGAAAATCCGGTAAACTGAACCTCGCATAAGGATGGGAATGATTTTTTTGATAAACGGTTAAGTAAATATCGGAGTGTTAGAAGGAATGTACAATCAAGGTGCTGTTGAGGGTGCTGCCAGTATAGAATCAGGTAGCCGCGTCTTCATTTACGAAGTGGTGGGTCTGCGTCAGGTTGAAGAAACTGATCAAACCAACTACCAAATTCGTAGAAGTGGCAGTGTATTCATCAGAGTACCTTACAACCGCATGAATCAAGAAATGCGACGGATCACTCGCCTGGGCGGTAAAATTGTTAGTATCCAATCTGTTACAGCTTTAGAGCAACTCAATCGCAAAGTTGACTTAGCAGTTAACGAAAAAGTTGAATTGGTAAATGCTGACATTAAAGTTAGCAACGAAGTCGCGGCTGAAGTAAGTGCTAACAAAGATGAGCATGGTAAAGCCACACCTGTAAATAATGTTAGTGAAGCTAAAGGCTTTGCTAAATCACCAGCTAAGGATAAAAAAGGCAACTCCATGACTCAAGCAAAAGCTAAAAAAGATGCTCATGCTGATGTTCCTGTGAACATTTATCGTCCTAATGCTCCGTTTATTGGTAAGTGTATTTCTAATGAAACATTAGTTAAAGAGGGCGGAATTGGGATTGTTCAACATCTCAAGTTTGACCTGTCTGCTGGTAACTTGCGGTATTTAGAAGGTCAAAGTATCGGGATTATTCCTCCTGGTGTAGATAAGAATGGTAAGCCTGAAAAACTCAGACTGTATTCCATTGCTTCTACTCGTCACGGTGACAATCTCGATGATAAAACAATATCTCTGTGTGTTCGTCAGTTAGAGTACAAGCATCCAGAAACAGGTGAAACGGTTTATGGTGTTTGTTCTACCTATTTGACCAAAATCAAACCAGGTGATGATGTCAAAATCACAGGCCCTGTTGGTAAAGAAATGTTATTGCCGGAAGATCCTGAAGCTAATATCATCATGTTAGCAACAGGTACGGGTATTGCGCCGATGCGGACTTACCTGTGGCGGATGTTTAAGGATGCAGAAAGAAAAGCTAACCCAGAATATCAATTTAAAGGATTTTCTTGGTTGTTGTTTGGTGTGCCAACATCTCCCAATATTCTCTACAAGGAGGAATTGGAAGCAATGCAAGAGAAATATCCCGAAAACTTCCGTCTTACCTATGCTATCAGCCGGGAACAAAATAACCCCGCAGGTGGGAGAATGTACATCCAAGACCGGGTTGCGGAACACGCTGATGAGTTGTGGGCGTTGATTAAAGACGAAAAAACTCACACTTACATCTGTGGTTTGCGCGGTATGGAAGATGGCATTGATGCGGCTTTAAGTGGTGCTGCGGCTAAAGAAGGTGTGACTTGGAGTGATTACCAAAAGGATCTAAAAAAAGCTCACCGCTGGCACGTAGAAACATATTAATTTGGTCATTGGTCATTGGTCATTGGAAAATTAAAAGCAGATAATTAGTAGGTAGGGCTTATGGCTCTGCCTACAATTGTTTTATGTAAATTTAATGTGGGTGCAAAATCTGTGGCTGTCAAATTAGGAATACTTGGATTAGGTACAGTGGGAACGGGGACAGTACAACTGTTGCAAGACAAAGTAGGTCGTCATCCGCTGTTACAGGAAATGGAAATATATCGAGTGGGTGTGCGATCGCTCACGAAACCCCGTGCTGTAGAATTATCCCCAGAGGTGATAACTACGGATTTAGAAGCCATTGTTAATGATCCAGCCGTAGATATAGTTGTAGAGTTAATGGGGGGATTAGAACCCGCACGCACACTCATCCTCACAGCTATTAAAAATGGTAAGCACGTAGTTACCGCCAATAAAGCCGTAATTTCTCGATTTGGTGGCGAAATATTCACCGCTGCTAACCAAGCAGGTGTTTATGTGCTGCTAGAAGCCGCCGTTGGTGGTGGTATTCCTGTAATTCAACCCCTGAAGCAATCTTTAAGCGTTAACCGCATTAGCGCTATCATGGGCATTGTCAATGGTACAACCAACTACATCCTCACCAGGATGCAAACCGAAGGTAGTGAATTTGATGATGTCTTAGCAGATGCTCAGAAATTGGGTTATGCTGAGGCTGATCCGACAGCAGATGTAGATGGTTTAGATGCCGGCGATAAAATTGCTATATTGGCATCTTTAGGTTTTGATGGACGAATTAATCGGCAAGATGTCCATTGTGAAGGAATTCGCCAAGTTACAAAAACAGATATTGCCTATGCTGCTAAATTAGGATTTGTCATTAAATTACTAGGAATAGCTCAACATTTAGATCAAGATAATACCCAACTTTCAGTCAGAGTTCATCCTACCCTCATCCCCCAAACTCATCCTTTAGCTAGTATCAACGGTGTTTACAATGCCATTCTTGTGGAAGGAGAACCCATAGGCCAGGTGATGTTATTCGGTCCGGGTGCCGGGGCTGGCGCTACCGCTAGTGCTGTATCATCAGATATCTTAAATCTTGTTGCTACCCTCAAAACCAATACAGCTAAACCAAATCCTCTTCTAGCTTGTAGACATCAACATTACTCGCAAATTACCCCCATTGCTGAGTTAGTAACCCGGTTTTATGCCCGTTTCCTCAGCAAAGACCAAGCCGGAGTTATTGGTAGACTGGGAACTTGTTTTGGTAATTATGGCGTAAGTTTAGAATCAGTCGTCCAAACCGGCTTTCAGGGAGAACTAGCAGAAATTGTCGTTGTTACCCACAATGTCCGGGAAGGGGACTTTAGACAAGCTTTGGTAGAAATTCAAGCTATGGCATCAATTGACAGTATTCCCAGCGTATTACGAGTGCTTTGAAGCATAAAAAAATCCCCGACTTCTTTAAGAAGTCGGGGATCTAAGATTGTCTAAACTTATTAGTTAAGATTGAGAAGAGTTTTTACCCACAACTTGGGATTTGAGGCTGGTAATTTCGCCAGACAACTCCTGTCTGCTGGAAGCTTTGAGTAAATAGCGATAGACAAACCACACAGAGTAACCAATCCCAATTAATTCAAAGGTAGGTGCTACTAGAGGGACATCATTAAGAGCGTCTAATACAGCTAATAGTACCTTAACTGTGACTACTGCTGTCACGACTAAGCCAACACTTACAATAGGTTGCTGATATTGACCAAAGAATTTACCTACATAGTCTGGTAATGTCCCCAAAAAACCAGAAATTTGTTGTCCGTATTTCAACCATTCTTCTTGAGACTGCATAGGAGGTTGAAGTTTAGTCAAATTCCCGGTTTGGGTGTTAATTTCAGGTATGGTTGTTTCTTTAGTCTGGGTTTCTTTAAATTCTGGTTCTTGCATTTTCGTTTCCATGATTTTGAAAGTGGAGTTTCTTACTTAGATATTTACAACCAAAAGGCTGTTAATCGGTACTTTCCCTCACTAATCAGGGTGAGAGATTAGAGATTATTGGTTTATCTTACATCTAGAGTTCTTCACAGGTATGACAAAACTTTACACAAAATCCAGTAACATTAAGTTGCTAGTTGGGAAGCAAGGATAAAACTAAATAATCTCACAATATATCAAATTTTCTCAAAGTTTAGCAATTTAAGTAAATTTTTATCGTTTTTGCCCCATTATGCTGCTTTTGTATGATTCTTTGTACTGAGTTTGACGCTGACAGAATAACCCGATAACAAATTGTCCTTTTCATCATTGTTATAGTTTATGACCACAAATATTGATTTTCTTGCTCACCTTAATCCTAGTCAACGTCAAGCCGTCGAACACCACTGTGGACCATTGTTAGTGGTAGCGGGCGCTGGTTCAGGGAAAACTCGCGCGCTGACTTACCGCATTGCTAATTTGATTATTAAACATCGTGTTAATCCTGAAAATATCCTCGCGGTGACATTTACTAACAAAGCCGCTAGGGAAATGAAGGAAAAAATTCAAAGGATATTTATGGAGCAATTAGCCATGAAACAACATGGTAAAAAGTTTGATTTGCTCACAGAATATGAGAAAACCCAACTTAAATCAAAGGTTTATCGTACTATCATTAAAGATATCTGGTGTGGGACTTTTCATGGTTTATTTTCCCGCATTCTTCGCTTAGAAATTGGAAAATATCAAGATGAAAAAGGTAGACGGTGGAATACAAATTTTTCTATCTTTGATGAATCAGATGTGCAAAGTGTGATTAAAGAAATTGTCACCAAAGATTTAAATTTAGATAGTAAAAAATTTGAACCTAAATCTATTCGCTACGCCATTAGTAATGCCAAAAATCAAGGACTTTCTCCCCAACAATTTGAAAGCGAACAACCAGACTATCGCGGTAGGGTGATTGCTGATGTTTATAATCGTTATCAAGATAAACTTGCCCAAAATAATGCTTTAGATTTTGATGATTTAATTTTAATTCCTACCCGATTATTTCAACAAAATGAACAAGTTCTAGGTTATTGGCATGATAAACAATTTCGCCATATTTTGGTAGATGAATATCAAGATACCAACCGCATCCAGTATGATTTAATTCAGCTTTTAGTGACAAATGGCGAAACCCGTAAAAGTGAATGGAACTGGAAAGATCGTTCTGTGTTTGTTGTCGGTGATGCAGATCAATCTATTTACAGTTTTAGAATGGCAGATTTTACCATTTTGCTAGAATTTCAGGAGAATTTTGGCGATGGTTTAGCAGATGATGATACTCGTTCAATGGTGAAGTTAGAAGAAAATTATCGTTCATGTGAAAATATTCTCCAAGCAGCGAATGAATTAATTGAAAATAACACTCTACGCATTGATAAAGTTCTCAAAGCCACAAGAGAACCAGGAGAAGGAATTTATTGTCATAAAGCTGATGAAGAAATGGCAGAAGCAGCTTTTGTGATTAATCAAATTCGCACTTTAGAACATCAAAACCCGGAATTAAATTGGGGTAACTTTGCAATTTTATATCGAACTAATGCCCAATCTCGACCTTTTGAAGAATTATTAGTAAAATATCAAATTCCCTATACGGTTGTAGGAGGAATGAAATTTTATGACCGAAAAGAAATTAAAGATGCTGTGGCATATTTAAGGGCGATTAATAACCCAGCGGATACTGTAAGTTTATTACGAGTTATCAACACACCTCGGCGGGGAATTGGTAAATCTACTGTTGATGCTTTGGTGAATGCTTCCCAGCAGTTAGGAACAACATTATGGGAAATATTAAGTGATGAAACATCTGTAAATACTTTAGCAGGACGTTCGGCAAAAGCTGTAAATAACTTTGCGGCGATGATTCAAAATCGTCAAGAACAAATTAAAGTAGTTCCGGGTTCGGAAATTTTACAAGGCATTTTGGAAGATTCTGGTTATATTAAGGAATTGCAAGATCAAGCAACAGATGAAGCTGATAATAGAATCAGTAACGTCAATGAATTGCATAACGCTATGTTGCAATTTCAAGAAGAAAATGCTGGAGAAGATATTTCTTTACAGGCATTTTTGCAAAGTGCGGCTTTGAGTTCTGATTTAGATAATTTAAAAGAAGGACAAACAGCAGTTTCTTTAATGACTTTACACGCTTCTAAGGGTTTGGAGTTTCCTGTTGTCTTTTTGGTGGGGTTAGAACAGGGACTTTTTCCGGGTTATCGTTCGTTACAAGATCCTTCATTGTTAGAAGAGGAACGGCGTTTGTGTTATGTGGGAATTACCCGCGCTCAAGAACGGTTGTTTTTATCTCATGCGAGAGAACGGCGTTTATATGGGTCCAGAGAACCAGCAATGCGATCGCAATTTCTTGATGAAATACCAGCAGAATTATTAATTACCCAAAATAAAGTTACCCGTAGTTCAACTAAAACTACACCTGCAAACTCCAGCAAACAAAGCACTCCTGGAATTTGGCAAGTAGGTGATAGAGTATTGCATAAGTCTTTTGGACTTGGGGAAATTACTCACGTTTTTGGAGAAGGAAATAAGGTGTCTGTAGCGATTAAATTCCTGAGTTTAGGACAAAAAATCGTGGACCCCAGAGTAGCACAATTACAAAAAGTTTAATTTTGCATTAGTCCACCTAGTAGTCTGTCAATCCAAAAATGACGGGTAAAGGCGAGTAGGGGAGGTAGGGGAGGTAGGGGAGGTAGGGGAGTAGGGGAGGGAAGAACAAAAGTCATTATCCGTCAAAATGTCTTTGACAGACTACTAGATACCAAAATTTATATACATAAATTCAGTATAAAATACAACCTATAGGTTATCTACAAGCGATCGCCAAGCCCTGCTGTAAGAAGTTCGCCGAACAAAACTCCGGTTTAGTTTTATCCTGAAATAGTGGACTTAAAAAACCTCAGCCTTCCCAATAGATCAGGTTATAACCAGCATTTCTGGGGACTGATAGCGATATTTAAGCCACACGCTACGTAACTCCCGCAATAGAAACGCTTGCAAAGCGTTCCATCAATAGTTACACTTTTTAAAATATTCTCATTTTTGTTTAGCAATCACCCAAACACTCAAACAGCCAGTTCTTGACAAAAGAACTCAAACTATGGTAGTGCGTCAGTATTGCCAAACTCAAAATCAGCAATAAAAAAACTCAGAGATTCCTCTGATTGACGGTTTCCGTCATACAGAACCTCCGTAAGAAAATTGCTTTGTAAACATAACTATCCAGGAGGCTTGTAGTCAATGGGACTACCTTGGTACCGAGTACATACAGTCGTACTGAATGATCCAGGTCGGCTAATTTCTGTACACTTAATGCACACAGCTTTAGTAGCTGGTTGGGCAGGTTCAATGGCACTGTACGAACTAGCCATTTATAACCCTAGTGATCCAGTTCTCAACCCCATGTGGAGACAAGGGATGTTCGTACTTCCCTTTATGGCACGTTTAGGCGTAACCGAATCTTGGGGTGGTTGGAGCGTAACTGGTGGCACAGCAGTAGACCCCGGTTTCTGGTCATTTGAAGGCGTTGCTGCCGCTCACATCGTTCTCTCTGGTTTATTATTCTTGGCTGCCGTTTGGCACTGGGTTTTCTGGGATTTGGAACTCTTTAGAGATCCTCGCACCGGTGAACCTGCACTAGACTTGCCAAAAATGTTTGGTATTCACCTGTTCTTATCCGGTTTACTTTGTTTTGGTTTTGGTGCGTTCCACCAAACTGGACTATTTGGTCCAGGAATGTGGGTATCTGATGCCTATGGATTGACCGGCAGTATTCAGCCAGTAGCCCCAGAATGGGGTCCGGCTGGATTTAACCCCTATAATCCAGGTGGCATAGTCGCTCACCACATTGCGGCTGGTATCGTCGGTATTATTGCAGGTTTATTCCACCTCACAGTTAGACCTCCTGAAAGGCTCTACAAAGCCCTACGGATGGGTAATATTGAAACCGTACTTTCCAGCAGTATTGCTGCTGTATTCTTCGCTGCTTTCGTAGTAGCCGGAACTATGTGGTACGGTAACGCTGCTACCCCTATCGAACTGTTTGGCCCTACCCGCTACCAGTGGGATCAAGACTACTTCCGTCAAGAAATTCAGCGTCGTGTGCAAACAAGCGTTGCCGAAGGTTCTTCTTTGACCGAAGCTTGGTCGCAAATTCCTGAAAAACTGGCTTTCTACGATTATGTTGGTAATAGCCCCGCCAAAGGTGGTCTATTCCGTACAGGGGCAATGGTGAAAGGTGATGGTATTGCTGAATCTTGGCAAGGTCACGCTGTGTTCACAGATGCCGAAGGACGAGAATTAACAGTTCGTCGTCTACCTAACTTCTTTGAAACCTTCCCAGTCATTTTGACTGATAAAGATGGCGTTATCCGTGCTGACATCCCCTTCCGTCGCGCAGAATCTAGATACAGCTTTGAACAAACTGGCGTAAAAGTCCAATTCTTCGGCGGGAACCTGAATGGTCAAACCTTTACAGATCCTGCTGATGTTAAGAAGTTTGCCCGTAAAGCTCAAGGTGGAGAGATCTTTGAATTTGACAAAGAAACCTTGAATTCTGACGGTGTATTCCGCACATCTCCCAGAGGTTGGTTTACCTTTGGTCATGCTGTATTTGCTCTATTATTCTTCTTTGGCCACCTGTGGCACGGTTCACGGACAATCTACCGTGATGTATTTGCCGGTGTGGAAATTGAAGAAGAACAGGTTGAGTGGGGTCTGTTCCAGAAAGTGGGTGACAAGACAACTCGTACCCGTAAGGAAGCTTAAAATTTGGATTACGTATGGAGTAGATTTTTCTTACTTCATACTTTTTCCCAGGCTTGGTAAACTAAAATTACTGGCTCAATAGGCAGGATCGGAAAAATATGGAAAGTGTTGCTTACATCTTGGTTTTGACCTTAGCATTAGGTGTTATCTTTTTTGCGATCGCCTTCCGCGAACCCCCCCGCTTTGAGAAAAAAGATAAATAGGTTATTTATTCCCAATTTATGAGGGAATATATCTAAAAATATCCGTTGTTACTAGTGATAGTAGCAGCGGATATTTTACTTTAAGATTTCTTTCTTCTCCTGACTCCTGGCTCCTGACTCCTGACTTCTGACTCCTGAATATGATATAATTTTATGTCTGGAAGTTGATATGTGTTAAAACTAGCTATTCTAAGCTAGGATAAGACAGCAATGTAAGTGGAAATTGTCATCCCCCTACTTACATATAAACTGAATTTATGACAAAACCTTTACGGAGACTAGACCCAGGAACACATTAGCATGGTCAATCAGAACTTAACCGCTACAGAAATTGGATTTACCCACGAAGATTTCGCTGCTCTACTTGATAAATACGACTATCACTTCAGCCCTGGTGATGTCGTACCGGGTACAGTTTTCAGTATAGAGCCGCGCGGCGCTCTGATTGACATAGGTGCGAAAACCGCAGCATATATACCCATACAAGAAATGTCTATTAACCGGGTTGATGCCCCGGAAGAAGTCTTACAATCAAACGAAACACGGGAATTTTTCATCCTTACCGATGAAAATGAAGATGGTCAGCTCACCCTTTCAATTCGTCGGATTGAGTATATGCGGGCTTGGGAGCGAGTACGACAGCTACAAGCAGAAGATGCTACTGTCCGTTCTGGCGTTTTCGCAACCAATCGTGGTGGTGCATTAGTGCGAATTGAAGGACTGCGCGGCTTTATCCCCGGTTCTCATATTAGCACCCGCAAACCCAAGGAAGATTTGGTAGGCGAAGAACTGCCTTTGAAATTCCTAGAAGTAGATGAAGAGCGTAACCGCTTAGTTCTCTCCCATCGTCGAGCGCTGGTTGAGCGGAAGATGAACCGTTTGGAAGTGGGCGAAGTAGTCATTGGTACTGTTCGCGGTATCAAACCTTACGGTGCTTTCATTGACATTGGTGGCGTAAGCGGACTACTACATATCTCTGAAATTTCCCACGAGCATATTGATACTCCTCATAGCGTATTCAATGTTAATGATGAAGTGAAAGTAATGATCATTGACTTGGATGCAGAAAGGGGACGGATTTCACTGTCTACTAAACAGTTAGAACCCGAACCTGGTGACATGATCAAAAACCGTGATTTGGTTTACGATAAGGCCGAAGAAATGGCAGCTAAGTATCGGGAACAATTGCTTGCCAAACAGCAAGGCATTACTACACCTGTAGAAGCTACAGATGTGGAAGCCGTAGCTGAAGAAGTTGCACCTATGGAAACTGTAGTTGAGGAAGAAATTCCCCCAGCCACAGATATTGAAGAAGAAATCCCCGCAGCTATTGAATCATAGATTGATAATTGTCAGTGATTACAACTCAGATTGTTAAAGTATATTATGAAGAGGGAAACCCCTCTTTTTTTTTACTTACAATCTAAAATCCGCAATTAATATCAATGGGGTGAAATATTTTGGCAACTATTAAATGTAAAAACATTGCTTTTTCTAATATTGAAGCAATTTTATTTGATAAAAACGGTACCTTAGAAGATTCTGAGTCATATTTAAGAACATTGGGACAAAAAGCAGCACGGATGATAGACGCACAAATTCCTGGAATTGGCGAACCTTTATTAATGGCTTTTGGTATTAATGGCAATTTCTTAGATCCAGCAGGTTTAATATCAGTAGCCAGTCGTAGAGAAACAGAAGTTGCCGCAGCAGCTTACATTGCCGAAACTGGCAGGGGATGGTTTGAATCTTTAAAAATCGCCCGTCAAGCTTTAGAAGAAGCTGAACAATATGTTGGTAAAACTCCTTCACCTTTATTTGTAGGTAGTTTGGAGATATTAAAGTCTTTGTCAGCAGCGGGTTTAAAATTAGGAATCCTGTCAGCAGCAACGACTCAAGAAGTCAAAAAATTTGTCAATACCCACCAATTAAGCGATTATTTGCAACTGGAAAAGGGAGTTGATGAAGGTCCCAGTAAACCAGATCCAACGCTGTTTTTAGAAGCTTGTCAAGCCTTGGGAGTATCACCAGAGGCAACTTTAATGGTAGGTGATTCGATGGGTGATATGCAAATGGCGCGTGATGCTAATGCTGGCGGCTGTATTGGGATTACTTGGATTGGTAAGGCAGATAATGTTCAAGGTGCAGATGTAGTGATTAATCAACTTGATGAAATTCAGGTGATTGCATAATTACAAATGCTTGAATTTTCACTTGTACTGAGTTACAGTAGTTTTCATGTATTTAAACCAAACTCTTCACTCCTATTTGCGCCTCTGCGCCTCTGCGTGAGACAAAAAAATGTGGTTAATTAATTGAACTGCGTACAAAAAAGCGTTACCCTAAGTAGGACAAAACATAGGAGAATACCGTGACTTCCAACACCCAAATCAAAGCATTAGATGTACCTACCGCCATAGTACAACGTCGTTCCATCAAAACCTTTAAATCAGATCCTATTTCCCCAGAACTACTCAAGCAACTGGTAGAATTAACCGTAGCTGCACCCAGTAGTTTCAACGTCCAATCGTGGAGAATAGTTTTAGTGCAGGACGAAGCCCAAAAAGCAGCATTATGTGCGGCCTCTTGGAATCAAAAGCAAATTATTCAAGCGCCTGTTACCTTTGTTTTCGCTGCTGACGCTGCTGCGGGAGAACAAGATTTAACACCCATCTTAGAACAAGGTGCAGCCACTGGAGCGTGGAATGAGGGAACAGTTAATTACTTTAAATCTGCAATTCCTCAATTTCAAGCAGGGTTAGGAGACAAGCGCCGGGAATACGCCATCAAAGATGCCATGATAGCTGCGACAAATTTAGTATTAGCAGCGGAAAGTTTGGGTTTATCCACCTGTTTTATGAATGGTTGGATTGAGGAACAGGTAAAAGCTGTAATTGGTGCAGAAAATGACCCAGATATAGGTATTGCTGTTGTAGTACCTGTAGGTTATGCGGCTGAACCCCGTTTAAATCCCGGTCGTCTACCATTATCTGTTAATGTTTCTGTAGATAGACTTGATAATCCTTATCAAAGATAATTAGGGATTTGGGGATTAGGTTGGTATTTTTGATCACGGATTATACGGATTAAGGGATTTCACGGATTTTAATTTTTCGTTATGCTATAAGTCTACGCTATTATTTTTATTCTTCTAGGTTTAAACCCCGGTCGTCTACCATTATCTGTTAATGTTTCTGTAGATAGACTTGATAATCCCTATCAAGGCTAATTAGGGATTTGGGGATTAGGTTGGTATTTTTGATCACGGATTATACGGATTAAGGGATTTCACGGATTTTAATTTTTCGTTATGCTATAAGTCTACGCTATTATTTTTATTCTTCTAGGTTTAAACCCCGGTCGTCTACCATTATCTGTTAATGTTTCTGTAGATAGACTTGATAATCCCTATCAAGGCTAATTAGGGATTTGGGGATTAGGTTGGTATTTTTGAATGCAGA
The DNA here is from genome assembly GCF_009711935.1 of Dolichospermum sp. UHCC 0259. Lineage (GTDB taxonomy): Bacteria > Cyanobacteriota > Cyanobacteriia > Cyanobacteriales > Nostocaceae > Dolichospermum. The sequence goes on from NZ_VIKX01000210.1 coordinate 24,329, forward strand.
TATGGGTTTTTAGTAGTTTTTGGGTAAGTAAATTATATTTTTGTTTCGCACAAAGGTACTAAGAAGCAAAAGCGCAAAAACAGAATGTGTGATAAATATGTGAAAATTGCTGTAAATTCAAACACTTTTTTAGATTCTTCTTTCTTCTTTCTTCTGACTCCTGACTCCTGACTCCTACTTACTATAAAAACCATATATTTCGGTTTTTTAAATTACAAAGTGATAATTTTTTATTGTACATCAATAAACATAAAAATAGTTGGTTTTGATTTAAAAATATTGTAATAGAGCCAAGATCAAAATCTGTTGTTGGCTCTCTCATTAATTCTAGAAGTTCTGCTTTTAGTTTTTTGGACAATTCATAAAAATTTACGTCTAGTAAATTCAACCTCTAACAGTGATTTAGTTTAGCTACATCCATAATTGCTGTTGTCACCATGAGGAAATAATTTGTCGGCTATACATTGCAGCAAACTCACACTAGGTTTATCAAATAATTTATTGATATCAGTGAGTGGGTATCTAGCAATTATTTAAGTCTGGCTAAGGAGTCGTAAGTCTAGGAGAATTTAATGCTGGATTTTTTCACTTCATTGAATGAGCATAATTTACCATATCCAGATCCATTGCATCCTATCGTGGTTCACTTCGTAATTGCGATGGTTTTATTTTCTGTTTTCTGTGATATTGCCGGGTATTTAACTGGTAAAACCACTTTGTTTGAAGTGAGTTGGTGGAATATGTGTATTGCCACAGTAGCTATTTTTGTGGCGATTATTTTTGGTCAATTTGAAGCTGGTTTAGCAAAACCCTACGAACTGGCTAAATCAGTATTAAATGTTCATACTCTTATCGGTTGGTCACTTTCAGGTATTATTGCTGCAATTACAGCTTGGCGTTATGTTTTGCGGAGTCGTAACTCTAAAAAACTCCCATTTCATTACATAGCTGTGGCAGTTTTATTAACAGTCCTGGTTGGGTTTCAAATATATCTTGGTGATGAACTTGTATGGGTGTATGGCTTACACACTGTACCTGTTGTGGAAGCGGTAAAGGATGGAATCTTGCCATGAATTCAGAATTACTAGACCAAATTAGTCACCAAATGGGTGCAAATGGTTTACCTTATGCCATTCCGATTCATCCTAATTTAGTACACCTAACATTAGGTTTATTCATCATTGCCATTATCTTTGATCTTTTAGGTGTATTTTTCCCCTTGGAAAAATGGTTGTTCAAGTTTTTGGGAATTAAAGTCGAGCGTTCTCAATTATTTGATGTTGGTTGGTACAACATTTTTGCTGCATCTGTTATTACATTTTTCACTGTTGGTGCAGGTTTTTATGAAATGTTGTTGGCAGCCCCACCAGCGGATATCAAAAGTCCTTGGGGAATGTTAGCAATGCCCACAATGATGTGGCATGGTGTGGGTGGTGTATTGCTATTAGCGATGATTGTTGGTATGACCTTTTGGCGAGGTTGGCAACGTTATGTTATCGGCAGATATGAAGAGCGAGAAGTACAAATTTCTTATCTGGTTGTTGGTGTAATTATTATGTTGCTGATGTATTTTCACGGCACATTAGGAGCGCACTTGGCAGCAGATTTTGGTGTTCACAATACAGCCGATAAATTACTAAGAGCCGGAAAAGACATCAATCAAATATTTGGTAATCGGTAATGGGTGATTAGTAATTGGTGATTGGTGATTAGTAAAAATTCTTGCCTAACAACTGACCACTGACCACTGACAACTGACCACTGACAACTAACAACTGACCATTATGAAAATTCGGCAATTTCTCAACTTTTTGACCATAGTTACTGGGGCAGTTGCGGTAACTCTTACTAGTCTATGGATTGGTAAACAGGCTTATTCTTGGCTTCCTCCCCAAGGGGCTGCTGAATCTCATCTAATTGATGATTTATTTAGCTTTTTGGTAACATTAGGATCTTTAATTTTTCTGGGAGTAACTGCTACTCTTTTCTATTCTATTTGTTTCCATCGGGCAAAAGCCAATGATTTAGGCGATGGACCTCACATTGAAGGTAACGTTACTTTAGAAGTGGTTTGGACAGCAATTCCAATTATGTTGGTATTGTGGATTGCAGGTTATAGTTACCAAGTTTACGAAGAAATGGGTATCCAAGGACCCTCCCACCAAATCCATCTACATAATCCGATGAAGATGGAAACCGCCTATGCTGTACCGGGTGAAGCTTCAGAAGCCGCAGCAGATGACGAAGTAGAACATATTGATGTTTTAGCTAAACAGTGGGCGTGGGTGTTTCATTACCCAGCAAGCAACGTTACCAGTACAGAATTGCATTTACCGGAAGGTAGCCGTATTCGTCTAAATCTGCATTCAGAAGACGTACTTCACGGCTTTTATGTCCCCGCTTTCCGCCTCAAACAAGACATTATTCCCGGTAATGACCTCGACTTTGAATTTACCCCCATTCGCCCCGGTGCGTATGACCTCACCGACTCCCAGTATAGCGGTACATACTTTGCCACCATGCGAGCCAAAGTCATCGTTGAATCACCCACTAAATATCAGCAGTGGTTAAGCAAAGCTGCCAGTCAAAAACCCAGCCCAGCCCCTAACCAAGCGGCTTCCGAATATGCCCTAAAAATCGAAAACGGCATTGATAGCGGTTGGAAAACCGTTGAACCCGCCGCACCTCCATTGGTTAATTTCCCTGGTTAACTCCCTAATTGTTAACTCCCTAATTTTTCTTTCCTACTAACAACTAACAAATGACTAATATTCCCATTCCTATTGCTGGTGAATCACATCACCAACATCCCCCCCAAACCTGGAAAACATATTTCAGCTTTAGTACCGACCATAAAGTTATCGGTATCCAATATCTTGTTACTTCCTTTATTTTCTTCCTCGTTGGTGGCATTTTCGCCATGATTTTGCGGGGAGAACTCATCACCCCCGAAGCCGACTTAATAGACCGCACAGTATACAACGGAATGTTCACCATGCACGGAACAGTCATGCTGTTTCTGTGGACATTTCCCTCCCTTGTCGGTTTAGCCAATTACATCGTTCCCATCATGATAGGGGCGCGAGACATGGCTTTCCCTCGCCTCAATGCCGCCGCCTTTTGGATGGTTCCAGTGGTCGGTATTTTGATGATAGCCAGCTTTTTTGTCCCTGGAGGTCCGGCCCAGTCTGGTTGGTGGGCATACCCCCCTGTCAGCACCCAGAACCCTACAGGCAACTTAATTACAGGTCAGGTTCTCTGGTTATTAGCGGTAGCTATTTCCGGGGTATCTTCCATTATGGGGGCAGTAAACTTTGTCACCACCATTGTCAAGATGCGAGCGCCTGGTATGGGATTCTTCAGAATGCCGTTAATGGTCTGGGCAGTATTTAGCGCCCAAATTATCCAATTATTTGGACTACCAGCTTTAACAGCAGGTGCGGTGATGTTACTGCTTGACATTACAGTGGGAACTGCCTTTTTTGACCCCAGCAAAGGTGGAAATCCGGTGATGTTCCAGCATTATTTCTGGTTCTATTCTCACCCAGCAGTTTATGTAATCATTCTGCCTATCTTCGGAGTTTTCTCAGAAATATTCCCAGTTTATTCTCGCAAACCTTTATTTGGTTACAAAGTCGTTGCGGTTTCTTCGATGTTAATTGCCGTAGTTAGCGGTATTGTTTGGGTTCACCACCTGTATGTGAGTGGTACACCTGCTTGGATGCGGTTATTCTTCATGGTGACAACCATGTTTGTATCTATTCCCACAGGGATTAAGGTATTTGCTTGGGTGGCAACTATTTGGGGTGGCAAAATTCGCTTAAATACACCCATGTTATTCGCCTTGGGTGGTTTGGTAATGTTTGTGTTTGCTGGGATTACAGGTATTATGCTTTCTTCTGTTCCAGTGGATGTTCACGTTAACAATACTTATTTTGTAGTTGGTCATTTCCATTATGTTCTCTATGGAACTGTAACTATGGGAATGTATGCAGCCATCTATCATTGGTTTCCCAAAATGACCGGCAGAATGTTCCACGAAGGTTGGGGAAAAATCCATTTTTGGTTAGCATTTATCGGCACAAATTTGAATTTCTTACCCATGCACCCATTAGGTTTGCAAGGGATGTTACGCCGCGCTGCTTCCTACGCACCTGAATTAATTGGTTGGAATATTGTCGCTAGTTTGGGTTCTTTCCTGTTAGGAATGTCTACTCTTCCTTTCATTTTCAATATGTTAATTTCTTGGATGGATGGAGAAAAAGCTCCTGCTAATCCTTGGCGAGCAATTGGTTTAGAATGGACTATTTCTTCTCCTCCACCTGTTGAGAATTTTGAAGAAATTCCTGTGATTACTTGTGAACCTTATGGTTATGGTAAGTCTGACGAATTAATTGCCTCTTCTGAACATGAGTAATTTGTCAATTTCTAGATCCCCGACTTCTTTTTGATTTTGTGAATAAGTTATGAATTTATAACAGAAGTCGGGGATCTTATTTCTCACTAATTTATTCAATTGGAAATGATCATGGATAGTTCTATTTCATCGGAAGATTTACAACCTCATCACGGTCATGAACACGAACATGATGAAGAAGGCAATAAAATGTTTGGTTTTATTGTGTTTCTGTTATCAGAAAGTGTGATTTTCTTGAGCTTTTTTGCTGGATATATTATCTATAAAACTACTGCGGTTAATTGGTTACCGGCTGGTGTTTCTGGTTTAGAAATAAAAGATCCTAGCATTAACACCGTAATTTTAGTTTCTAGTAGTTTTGTAATTTATTTTGCCGAAAAAGCCTTAGAAAGACATGATCTAAAAACCTATCGTTTGTTGTTGTTTTTAACAATGGCTATGGGTAGTTATTTCTTGTATGGTCAAGCGGTGGAATGGAGTAGTTTGGAGTTTGGTTTTACTTCTGGTACTTTCGGGGGAATGTTTTATCTATTAACTGGTTTTCACGGTTTGCACGTTTTTACGGGTATTCTGTTACAGTTAATTGTCTTGTTGCGATCTTTTATTCCTGGTAATTTTGATAATGGTCATTTTGGGATAAATGCCACTTCTTTGTTTTGGCACTTTGTTGACGTTATCTGGATTGTTTTGTTTCTGCTTATCTACGTTTGGCAGTAGGTATATTAGTAGCAACAAATCAATAAATTATGTAGGGGTTTAGCATTGCTAAACCCTTATTCATGTATTTGTATAATTATTGCAAAATTACCTATTTAGGAAAATAGCGATAAATTTCTTTTCGGTGTAAAACCCTTTCAAAAATTAATGTTTCACCATCGAAAATAATACCAAGACGATAATCACCTATGCGAATACGATAAGCATTATCATATCCCTGAAGCTTTTTGATATTTGTGATTTCTGCAAAACTTGATATTTCGATTATTTCTTCAAAAGCAAATTTCTTAATAGACTCATAGTAAGGTGTACTTTTGAGTGCTTTCAAATCTTTAATAAAACTTGGTAGATACTGGGTATTCACTCTTTTTCTAATTCCGCTAAAGCTTCATTTAAATTTAATGGTGTCTCATTTTCTACTTCTTTCATAGCTAGAATAAGTCCTTCATCTTCTATAGCTTCTATCAACCGTAAATAGTCTTGAAAATCAATGACTACTTTTCTGATATTACCTTCAATATCAGTAATCAATTCTTGAGCGAATGGATATTGATTAGTTTGCATTTTGTTTATATAGGATTAGTATTTTACTATTTACATTTAATATAGCATATTTTTATCAAGCTGAATTTGAGTCGTTCTTTCATTCCTGATAATTATGATAATGGTTACTTTGGTGTTAATTCAACTTTGTTATTGAAATACTTACTACGAGCTTATTTTTTGTGTCTACTGGCATAAATAACATTTAGAAAGACATATATAGTAAATTTACGTATATAAGTTTAAGTAATATTGAGGGAGTTTGGTAAAAATAAGTAAATTTACTTTTGTTAATTACTTATAAGTATCTATATTATATAAAAGGTTTTTAGCATTCACTCAACTAATTACTTTATCTTCACTACTCTTTTATGCCAGTGATTCTTCCTTTCATACTTCAGACAGTCCTACCTGTCCTCAGTACCATTTTTGCCCTTTTAGTTCCTGTACTATCTGCTGTTCTAAGTTTTACCATCACTCGTATCCCCAAAATTCCTTCCTATATTCGACTCATTCTCATTTTATATTCAGATATTGATTCATCTGCTAAAGAACGCAAAATAGTGAATGGTGGACTGCTAGTAATTAGTAGTATTTTGACTTTCATGGCTTATTCTCTTATACCTTTAACGGGTATACCTTTGATTGGTGCTATTACTACTCCCATTGCTGCTTCTCTGTCTATTGTAGTAGCTTTGTCACTTTTAGATATAATTTTTCAACTTAACAAAGGCTATTACATAAACAAGCTGCAAGAGAGAAATTTTGCAGGAATTAGCGACATAGAAACCGATATTAAGGACTTGAAAGCTATTTTTGGTAAGTCATGGCAAAAACTTACAGATACTATTAATAATGCCAGTCAGAAAATCTATGAAGAGGGAAATAAACAGGGAATAAACTTTAATGACAAATCTTTTCAAGGCTATGTCAATTATGAATTAGAAGGCTTGAAATTGTACTTCAATAATAAGTCAGTTACCTACTCTCTAGATACTACTGCTGATTTATTAAAGGACAATAATAGTGATGATTGGACAAAAGAGGCACTTTCTTTTGGGACTAGTGCAACTATAGGAACTGTGGCTGGTGTGGGAGTTTCAACTGCTGCTTCATCAGTATTTGTCCATGCTAGTTTATTGACAACTATACAAGGTCTTTTTGGAATGTCCACAGGTGGTATCGTTGTCGGTGCTTTGCAATATTCATTATTTACTGTTGCTGCTCCTGTTGGAGTAGGACTATTAGCAACTGTGGGAATTTATAGCGGTTTGATGAATTGGAAAAATAAAGATGAAGCCGCCAAAATGAGTAAGTTTATATCAGAAATTCTGATAGCAGCTTTACCAATGGCTTGGATTGATGGTAACTTAGCGGAAGAAGAAGAAGATGCTATAGATAGATTAATGACTACCTCTGGTATTAGGAAACAAGAGCGAGATTCAGTTAGGGAAGCTATAGATAAACGTCAAAAATTTGAAGATATTATCCAAAAAAGTATTCTTTTTGATGAAGAACATCGGGATAAAACTTGCCGTCTCAGCAATAACGAGCGATTGAAACATCGTCTCATGTTATCTGTTGCTTGGGAAATTGCTATTGCTGACGGAAAAATTGAGTTTTCGGAATTGAAACTTCACAATCGCATGGCAGATAAGTTAGGTGTTTCACGGGAAGAAGTCAAAGAAATTCGTCGGGTAATTAACCTCAAACATCACCAAGAAATTTTAGTAGCAGAGGAAATTATAGAACCAGAAATCGTAGAAGCAGAAATCATAGAAGCAAATGTTTCTAATCAAAAATTATTGATGCCTGTGCGAGAAGTATATCTTCTTAAAGCAGCAGAGAATCTTTAATAAATTGCCTCTCACCCTTATAGGATGAGGCTAAATCAGCATAAATTTAATTTCTCTGCTGTTATTTATAAGCATCTAAATTATATTGTGAATATCACGATGTGGTATTTCATCTGCTGTCAAAGTCACAACTTTACCATCTCGCAAAATACTAATAGATTCTCCTAACCTGCGAAGGCAATGGTTTCAATATTTTTCGGATCACTTCTGGAAAAGTTTTTAAGCGCATAATTTGATATTTTTTTAGTTATATTTTTTTAGCTTGTATCAAATCATGGCACTTTTCCTGAATCTTTTTTTAACATTCAACACTTCTGCAAACAGATAAGCCATTTCTAACTTAAGTTGACACCAATAAGCATTGCTAAACCCCTACGTAAATTTTAATTACTCTGCTGTAAATCTATTGATAGTTTTTAGGAATACCAACTTGTGATAAACCAGCAATTGCTTTCAAATTTTGACAACGAATTAATTCACTGAAATTTAAACCAGAACGCCCTTCTATTGTTCCTAATGCTTCAATAGCCGTTAACAAATGTTGGGCGGCTTCCGTTTCTGAATAACCCCGTCTTTGGGCGATTCTAATAGCGGCTGTATCAGCAGTTAATTCTGATTCCTGGGATTTATTCGTGCGCCAAATTCGTATAGCCGCTACAGCACTTAATCCCCCGGCTATTGCCACACCTACAATATCCACTTGGACTGCTTCGAGTATTCCGCCTACAAACCCCGCTAAGACTACACCTTGATAAATATCAGGTTGCAGCCATTTCACCCCTATTAACCAGCATACTCTTTGCAATAGGAGTAAATCTCGTTGGGGTTTCGTCAACCGTCTCCATAAATCAAAATTAATATATATTGGTCTTGCTTGGCTTAAAGGCAGGGGAAAAGCCGCATCTATTACCTGTTTTTGTTCTGGTTTACTGACGATTTTAGTCATCATTCGCCCAGAAGCGGGCATCATATCCAACAACCGACGAATTTCAATATTTGGTTCCATAACACCCATTGTTAGTCATAATTATGTATATTCAATGACTACTAAGATTGCACTCTATTACACTTTATATTTATATGGACGCTTTTGATCCTAATCCGCCAGAATGGACTAATCAAGCCGTACACGCCTATCAGTTTCATTGTCCCAAATGCCATGCTGGTAGTCGAGATGCTGTTAATGTATGGTTAAATAGGCGATCGCCTGTCAGTACCCCAGAACGTCGTCGGAAGTGGCAAGAATTCTACCATTGTCATTGCGGTTATGTCTGGTGGGCTTGGAGTAATGATAGACCACCGACGGATTTATCTAAGCAAAATCAAAATCAGGATTAACTGCTTTTTCCTCTCTCTCGTTCCCACCCAGAGACTAGTAGTCTGTCAAGAACTAATTGACGGATAGAGGCGCTTCAATTTAATCCGTGCATCTTGGGTAGTAAATTGCCAATCTACTTTGCATGAGAGTTCATTTCTGCGTTTTTCCCAAGCAGCAATTTCCTGTTTCAAAACTTCTTTTTCAGCAATACGCAGGTCAAGGCATTGTCGGTTCATAGGAACACAAATTTAATACCCTGCAATTCTGATTTAACCTAAAATGGTGCGTTATGATGTCGCTAACACACCCTACTGTTGATATTGCTGCTATGGCTTTTCTCCTGTTGGCTATTGAGTGAAAGTGAACTTTATCCTAAAATAACTAGTAGGAATTTGGTGAAGCGGTTTATTTTACTTGCCTCTTCTCTACTGAAAATGAATCAAAAGCAGTTAAAAGTAAGATAAGTCACCTGTGAGTAGCTCCTAAAAAAAAGCTAACAGCTTGATATTGGATGCTCAAAAAGGTAAGTTAGATGTTTTGAGTATCTTATAGCGTATGATGAAAACTATGAAAGCTGAACATATTGATTTTCCAGTGTTGCACTCGGAATTATTCTTGCGTCATCGTCTACAAGTGGTAGAGGAATTGTGGGAGTCGGTGCTGCGTCAAGAATGTGGTCAAGAAATGGTGGATCTTTTGCGTCAACTGCGGGACTTATGTTCTCCAGAGGGACAAGCCACTAATGACTTAGCTGCCTCGGCTGTAGAATTGATTGAACAATTGAATATCAATGAAGCGATTCGTGCGGCGCGTGCCTTTGCGTTGTATTTTCAGTTGATTAATATTATTGAGCAGGAATATGAGCAAAAGCAGCAATTAAACCGCTATGGTGGAGAAACTGATGAAGATGTTTTTCCTAGTATAATTTATTCTACTAACCAACGAGAGGAAGAATTGCCTGTTACGAAGGAAATAGGTAGTGATTTAATGACATCGGAAACTCCCCAGAAAGGGACTTTCGCGGCTTTATTTCCTCTTTTGTTTAAGTTGAATGTTCCACCTCAGCAAATTCAACGCCTGATTTCTCAACTAGATATCCGCTTAGTTTTCACTGCACACCCGACGGAAATTGTTCGTCATACTATTCGGGATAAACAGCGTCAGGTGGTTCATCTTTTACAAAAAATGGATGAAGCCCAAAGTCGCGCTGGTAGCTATCCTTGGGAAACTTTGGAAGTGAAAGAAAGATTACTGGAAGAAATTCGCTTGTGGTGGCGGACTGATGAGTTGCATCAGTTTAAACCGACGGTTTTGGATGAAGTAGATTATGCTCTTCACTACTTTCAAGAAGTGTTGTTTGATGGGATTACGCAACTATATAAACGCTTCAAATATTCTTTGGGAGAAACTTTTCCCTGGTTACAACCACCAACGACAAATTTTTGCTCTTTTGGTTCTTGGGTAGGTTCAGATAGAGATGGTAATCCTTCGGTGACACCGGAGGTAACGTGGAAAACCGCTTGTTATCAACGAAAAATGGTGTTAGAGCGGTATATTAAGTCAGTTAAAGAGTTAGTTTCTTTATTGAGTGTATCCATGCACTGGAGTGATGTTCTGCCAGATTTACTGGAGTCTCTGGAGTTAGATCAATCGCAGTTAAGTGATGTGTATGATGATTTGGCGTTGCGTTTCCGCCAAGAACCTTATCGCCTGAAGTTATCTTACATTCTCAAGCGGTTGGAAAATACCCGCGATCGCAATTTGGCTTTATATAATCGAGAAACGCCAAACAATGAAGATGCACCTATGTATCGTTCGGGTACGGAATTTTTAACGGAGTTGTTGTTAATTCAACGCAATTTGACGGAAACTGGTTTAAGTTGTCGAGAGTTGGAAAACCTGATTTGTCAAGTGGAGATATTTGATTTTAATCTGACTCAATTAGATATTCGTCAAGAATCATCCCGTCATGCTGACGCTATCAATGAGATTCTGGAATATTTGCAACTGTTACCCCAGTCCTACAACGAATTATCAGAAGAACAGAGAATCGCTTGGTTAACTTCAGAATTGCAAACTCGACGGCCATTGATTCCGGCTGAGTTACCATTTTCGGAAAAAACCAATGATGTGATTGAAACTTTCCGAATTTTGCGATCGCTACAACAAGAATTTGGCATTAAAATCTGTCAAACTTATATTATTAGTATGTGCCGTGAAGTTAGCGACGTACTAGAAGTTTTACTCCTCGCCAAAGAATCAAGTTTATTTGATCCTGTAGTTGCAGTGGGAACAATTCGCGTTGTCCCTCTATTTGAAACAGTAGAAGATTTACAACGTTCTAGAGGCGTAATGCGGGAACTGTTTGAATTGCCTTTATATCGGGCAATGTTGGCTGGAGGTTACGCCGCAATTAACACTTCGACTCCGCTCAGTGCAAAAGCTTCAACTTCACTCAGTGAAGAACAAGCACCTCCATCTATTTCTACTTTGAATCCTAACTTACAAGAAGTAATGTTAGGTTATTCTGATAGTAATAAAGATTCGGGTTTTTTAAGTAGTAATTGGGAAATTCATAAGGCTCAAAAATCACTTCAGAAAATAGCTGAAGGTTACGGTGTCAATTTGCGGATTTTTCACGGACGAGGCGGTTCTGTAGGGCGTGGTGGTGGCCCTGCTTATGAGGCGATTTTAGCCCAACCAGGTCATAGTATTAGTGGACGGATCAAAATTACTGAACAAGGGGAAGTATTAGCTTCCAAATATTCCTTGTTAGACTTGGCTTTGTATCACCTAGAAACCATCACTACAGCGGTAATTCAAGCCAGTTTATTGGGAACAGGGTTTGATGATATTGAACCTTGGAATGAGATTATGGAAGAGTTATCTCATGCGTCGCGTCAGCACTATCGTAACCTAATTTATGAGCAACCTGATTTTATTGACTTCTTTCACCAAGTCACCCCCATTGAAGAAATCAGCCAATTGCAAATTAGTTCTCGTCCAGCCCGTCGTCCATCTGGTAAAAAAGATTTAAGTAGTTTGCGAGCGATTCCTTGGGTATTTAGTTGGACACAAACCCGGTTTTTATTACCTTCTTGGTATGGAATTGGAACAGCTTTACAAGAATTTTTGGACGCAGAACCAGAACAACATTTGAAATTACTCCGCTATTTTTACCTCAAATGGCCATTCTTTAAAATGGTGATTTCTAAAGCTGAAATGACTTTAGCAAAAGTAGATATGGAAATGGCACGTCACTATGTTGATGAATTGTCTAACCCTGAAGACAAACCGCGATTTGAGAAAGTTTTTGAGCAAATTTCTAGCGAATTCTTTCTCACCAGAGATTTAGTTCTAAAAATTACCGGACATCAAAAACTATTAGATGGTGATCCAGTATTACAACGTTCTGTACAATTAAGAAATGGAACAATTGTGCCGTTAGGATTTATTCAAGTTTCTCTCCTTAAACGATTACGTCAATCGAAAACTGCCCCCACAACCGGAGTAATTCACTCTCGTTACAGTAAAGGAGAATTACTGCGAGGGGCATTATTAACCATTAACGGAATTGCTGCCGGCATGAGAAATACAGGTTGATCATGGGTAATGGGTAATGGGTAATGGGTAATGGGTAATGGGTAATGGGTGAAAATCCAATAAGATGTTTAATAAATAAATATCTCTCTGTTCCCTGTTCCCTGTTCCCTCTTCCCTAATTAATATGATCAAAAAACGCATTCTTATTTGTACATTTTTGGCACTTTCTTGCGGTTTTTTTAGTGGTTTAATAGCTGGAAAAATCACCGTCACGCTGCATAGCCAAAGGTGTCAAAACCAGTCTTGGGGATTTAAACAAATGTGTAGCGCTTTAGTGACTCCGGGTGCAAGTTGGCAAGGTAGCACTGCGGGATTGTGGACAGGGACAATTTTAGGAGCGTTTGTGGGTGGTTTGATTACTCGTAAATCTAGTGATTGGTAGTTGGAGATATGGGTTTTTTTACGCGAAAATTCTGAATTATCAAGAATTATGAAAAGTCCTAAGTTTACGTAAATTCCGGGGTGATAAAGGGGTGATAAAAGAGTATGATGTGATTCGTAAAAGTCAACTCATCAAGGATTTTTGAGGATGAAATCGCTAGGTAAAGTTTTTGCTGCTTTTCTATTGGCTATAACCATCGCCTTCGGTGGTTTTTCTGGCAATGCCCATGCTCAAGTGGGCGCTAACCTCAATGTTGCAATTGATGTTAATCAAACCGTAGATCAAGTTTTAAGGCTAGTCACCACAACACAGCAATTCCAAATGGTGATAATTAATAAAACTGGAAATACTCTTACCCGTGCGGGTGCTTACAATACTCTAGGAAATTGGGTTCTTGGTGATGTTCCTTCATTAAAGGCTCAATATAGAGATTGGACAGAGAGTGGTCCTGGGTATTTTACCTTTGCTTCTAACTATGCAGTTGGAAATACTGGAAAATTTTTCCAATTTGCAGCTTCATGGCCTCCCGTAGGAAGAAGAAAAATTAATCTCTGTAACATAAATAGCCCTGGCAACGGTCCTGCAGAAAAATGTTGGGACGGCCAGTCAAATGCTAATGACAAAAATGTGAGAAATGATCAATTCCTTGGTATAGCGTTGATGGGCAATAGAGATGGCAGAGTTCAGTGGATATATGAAGTGAGATAACTTGATCTAATTGACCTAAAAAGAGGTAGGTATGTTTTTTCCTGCCTCTTTTTTATTAGTTGCTGATTTTGAAAAATTTGTCATTTTGAGTTAACTAAGGATATCTAATTGATATGAAATCTCTAGCTAAAGTTTTTATTGCTTTGTTGTTGACTGTAACTATTGCCTTTGGTAGTTTTAATACTCGTGCCAACTCTTCACCTATAAGTTATATAGACCATAATCAAGTTAGTTCATCTGATCTACAACCGCAAATTCTTCCTAATCAAAGTATAGAAATACCAATGACCATAACCTATAAAAGGATCGTTGAAATAGCTAACAAGACTCAATGTATTCTTAAACCTATAGGTGCTTACAATAAGTCCTTAGAATGGCCTTTAGGTGATATTGATTCATTGCGATTAGTTGCTGAAAGATTTAATAGTGATAGTTTTTCTTTTGCATCTAATTATCAAATTGATTGTGGGATAGGTAAAGAAAAAAGAAATTTACAATTTTCAACTTCATTAGATACTCAAGGGAATAAAAAAATTAATATTGGAGTTATTAATCAAAATGGCAATCAGCCAGCAAAATTAACTTGGGATAAAATGATAGATTCTAGTGATAAATCTCTGCTTAATTCTCCTTTTGGGGTTAATGCTTTCATCAGACAGAAAGACCAGACATCAATCTGGCTATTTGAAGTTGTAGAAAAATAATAGCCTTTGTGTAGGGAGTGGTGCGATAGTGAAGCACTCCGCAGGAATCGCCTTTTATTTATAAGTGTTTCAGGAGGTTTCTGCACCGCTAGGTATTATTTGTGACAATAATGATATCGTTGAATATGGGTATTTTACGCTTCTGGTTCTACTCCTAAAGCACGTAATTGGGCAATTAGGCGATCGCTTTTTTCTTTTTCACTTTCAGCCCGTTGGTGTTCATTTTCAGCCCGTTGGCGTTCATATTCGGCTGTTTCATGACCATCAAGTAATAAATTACCATCTAAATCCCACCACCGCAGCCAAGGTAACTCCATATTTTGATATGTTCCTTGCCAAATACCTAATTCTACACCCATAGGTGTAATCGGATAATGACCTCGTTTATTGGGTAGCAATAAATGATATTGTCCTTCCATCAGATGATATATTTCCACCCTAGCTTTACTAACTTCATAAATGCCATAAAAAGCAGGTTTAATCACCTGTTCATAAATCCAAAATTTTCCCTGCCAAGGTGTTTTATCTCTTTCTTCCGTACCATTTCCTGATACAAATTCTAAAGCAATTAATGGGGCAATAAATTCTTGCCAAAGCACATAGGAACGTCGGACTTTACCATTTAATAATGGTGGAACATGAGGAACATAAAACCAATCGGGAGCTTCTGCACCTCGTTCTGGTGGTTCAGTTATTCGCCAATAAATACCGCTATCTTGTCCTATAGCATATTGTCCATCAGCGTGGAGTTTTTGTAATACTGGAATAATAGATTGAGTTAGTAAAATACTTTGAGGGTGTTCTTGGAAATTTTTCACAAATTTTCCATTAGATTCTGGTAGTTGAGTATGATCTGGAAGGCTGGTTTGTGTATAGGGAGGATCTGCGGTAAAGGTCATGATGTCCTCGTATTTTAGAAGGTTTCCAACTTCTGAGATTAAGTAAGGATGAGACAATAAACAAATTATAACAATAATAGAACCTACACAACTGTCACACCAAAAATCTGTCGTAGGTGAGCTAGACTGCATAAATCCTACAAATAAACAGATTGTTGATATTTAACGCGGCTGGTGAGATTGCCAAACCACACCCGACCAATGTGCCAGTTGCGTAAGTCCTGAATAATTTTAAAGATATTTGAATTTACCTGAATTTACCTGAATTATCAACGATAAAAGTCCTGAATTTACCTGAATTCTTGAATTACCAAAATAGGTATCATCTGAGGGTGTGGGACAAACCACTTCACGGAAAAAACTTCAGAAACAGATACCATTCCGGGTAATTTATGAGAAAGTTAACTTCCTTTTTGGCTGCTATCCTTAGCTTTGTTGTCTGTCTAGGTGGAGTAAGTCCTGCTTTAGCTCAACAAGCTCCTCAGCCCGCATCTCGTGGAATAACCACCCTTTACATCACTCCAGAACAACAGGCAGAAGGGGTGAACGTATATGGGAATATATTGAAATATGATGTAGCTATACCTAATCCTGACCTAAGTGCGATGTTGCCTGAAAATTTAAGCGATTTTCCAGCAGCTTATCAACAAGTCCTCGCACAGGGTCGGCAGAAAAACGGAATTAATGGCTCATTTACTGAAGGTTGGTTTGATTTCCAAGGTGCAACTGCTGTAACTCCTGGAACTAACACACTTTTCACTATTAATGCTCCTGGTGATAGCAGAATATACACTGTGGTAGCTGGAAAGCCTTCCAGTCAATGTCCTCTCAACATTGAAGAAACTGCAATTGCTTTCTTTGATAATGAAAAAGCGGCAGCATCAAAGGCTAATGACTTGGATGCAAACGGGTACTTGGTCTACGTTTCCCCCGTAGATAATTTGACCATCAAAGCATTTTCACAACTTTTCTATGACCAAGCTACTGGCAAGAAAAAAACCAACTCAGCTTGTTTCTTAGTTTCAGGTGCTACTGAAAAGGTTACAACTGATTTCCGTCAAATCTTCCCTTTACTTCCACCTGCATTACAACAACCAGCAAGACAACAAGCATTTCAATTCTTCCCTAGAGTTGGAAAATTCATCTATCTTGTCAATGCTAGAAAGACTCTGAATGAGAACACTGTTATCCGTAATGTTGATTTTCTTGTAAATGTGATTTCTGGTTCGTTGAAAGGTAAACAATTTAAAGGGTCTTTTACCTATAATCCCTCATTGCTTAAAGGTAAGGGACAGGAAACAATCAACGTTCTGAGCGCAGAATTTAACTACTTGAGTAAATACACTGAAACACCTAGCATTTCATTCACTGATGGAAATTTTGAGAGACTGATTTGGGTTTCTGGTAAATCTACTGAGCGATTTGGCTTTAATGCTGGCTTTCGGCGAGAACAATTTGGCCGACCTGAAGAAGCTTTTATCCGAAACGGTAAAGACTATTTTGCTTATCTCAATGCAGCCACTTTTGTTGACGGTGCTGGAACAATAACATATACGACCAAATAAACTGTCTGAAAAGTGCGATCTCCGAGATTGTAGGGTGCGTTAATGAAGTGTGACGCACCATCCCTATAACTAAAAACGGTGGGTTATACTCAACACGGCTTAATTACTTGATTCTCCGGGTAGGGGTTTAGCAGTGCTAAACCCCTACAAATCTGGGGTTTTCGTGATTTTACAAAAGTCCATGTCTCAACCGTTTTTAGTATAGCAACAGCTTAACCCACCCTACGCAATAAGAGCGATCGCTTTTTTGTTGAGAGCAGGGTGATCATCCGCACACTTTGATTGAAAATACAGTTGCTTTTTGACAAAATATCAGAGGTATAAATTAAGATTCACAAGAAAAGATTAATAGCAAGATCGAAAGTATAGTTACAGACCTCTTAATTCTGATTAATGATTTAGAAATAAAGCGTGAAGAGGCTAAACAATTAGCTGATATGGTTTCCAATCGCACTGGTTTAGGAGAATTAATCACTGTTTGAAATGCTGTGATCAGTTTTGGTTGCTGTTGCAACTTCAACCAGTGTTCGCGTAAATAATGACGATAAATACCTGCATCCGTAGAGGCTTCTGCTAACAACTTGTGTAGGGTCATATCTGGATAATTTTTGAGATGAGAAAATGCCAATTTCAACAAATAAGGATGACCACCTACTAATTGTATTAAGGGGTCTACTAAAAATGAATCTTCTATTAATCCATATTGTTGGGCAAATTTCTGAACTTCTTCTTTAGTTAATTCTGGTAATTCTATAGGTAATCCTATATTAAAAGGCGATTGATTAGTATTTGCGTGCATATAAACGTCCGTAGAATAGGCGATCGCTAACCGGAGTTTTTTCCAGTGGGAACGGTTTCTAGCTTTCTCATACCAAGAACACAACAATCTAAAAAACTCTTCATAAAGTTCAGGATAAGGAAAAAGCACATCTACATCATCTATATATAAAACTAAAGGACTATCATTTGCTGCTAATAAATATGTTTCTAAATAAGTTGTACAACTTATTTTAGCACCTATACCTTCTTCATCCCAATATTCATCTAAGCGATTGGGTAGGTTGAGTTCTCGACTGAGATTCAGACAAAACCAGCGCAGAAATTTATTCAAGTTTCTGAAATGAATTTTCTTATCTGCCATCTCCAAACTTAAACTAACTATTCGATAGTCCTCCTTGGATACCTTCAGTAATACCCGCTCCATTAAAGAAGTTTTACCCATTAATTTAGGTGCTTTTAACCAAATTAAAGAAGCAGGTTGTAAGAGACTGTCATAACAAATAAATTCGAGATAATATCGATCTATATATGGTTTTGTATTTGGTAAGTTGTGTTTAACTTGGCTTAGTAAGTAATATCCATCTGTAAATTGCTTGTCCCAACATTGTTTTTCCCAATATCGTTTTAGGGCTTCTTTAAAATTACTTTTTTTGACTTTCTCTCCTATAGCTTCTGTCAATAATTTCCAAAGTTTAGGCGCAATATCTTGACTAATATAACTGGTTGTGTAATTGTGTTTACTCGCTATTTGACTATATTCTTGTCGTTCCCAAGCTCCTTTAAGGACAATTATTTCCACATCAGTTAATGATCTATAAAAATTTTTCAAAACAGCTTGGTTAGCAATTTCAATTGCCTGATATAATTTTAAGTCCATAAACAAAAAAAGTGAAAGAGTGTATTTATTTCATGTTAAGTAGATTGACGTTAAAATTATCTTTATGACAAGGGAAGAGATTTTGATCATTTTTACTTTTTGTTAGATACTTTGCTTTTTGTGATTTTCTATTTATATGATTAATTCACACCCCTTTGAAATGCTTGGTTGCTGATTACTTCACTTTCAAGAGTATCATGTAGATGTAAAATACTCTAACATTTTTGAAAATACGTTGCTATGTCTACTGAAACTACAAACGGTGCTGATAATATTGACCAAGCGATCGCTCAGGGAATTGACTTTGTTTAACGTAGATGAATGCAGATAATAATTAAACAAATAATGACTTCATGCGTGAAACAGCGGCATTTGTCTTTCTCTATCAGCCGCATAGCTAAAAAAAATCCCCCACCTTGCGGCAGAGGATTTTTTAATCACCTAAAACTAGTAGTTAGGATCAACCAAACTTACCAGCAGTAGAAGCAATGAGGAACGCTGCGTAGGTAACGATGTAGCCAACAGTGAAGTGAGCTAAACCAACCACACGAGCTTGAACAATGGAGAGAGCAACGGGCTTGTCCTTCCAGCGAACCAAGTTAGCTAAAGGAGTACGTTCGTGCGCCCAAACCAAGGTTTCAATTAACTCTTGCCAGTAACCTCTCCAAGAGATGAGGAACATGAAACCAGTAGCCCAGATTAGGTGTCCAAAGAGGAACATCCAAGCCCAAACAGACAGGTTGTTCATGCCGTAGGGGTTGTAACCGTTAATCAACTGAGCAGAGTTAGCCCAGAGGTAGTCACGGAACCAGCCCATCAGGTAGGTAGAGTTTTCGTTGAACTGAGCAACGTTACCTTGCCAAATACCGAGGTGTTTCCAGTGCCAGTAGAATGTTACCCAACCGATGGTGTTTAACATCCAGAACATGGACAGGTAGAAAGAGTCCCATGCGGAGATATCGCAAGTACCGCCACGGCCTGGACCGTCGCAGGGGAACGCATAACCGAAGTCCTTTTTATCGGGCATCAGTTTAGAACCACGAGCATCCAAAGCACCCTTAACAAGTACCAAGGTGGTGGTGTGGATAGCCAAAGCGAAAGCGTGGTGAACCAAGAAATCGCCAGGTCCAATTGTCAAGAACAAGGAATTTGTTCCAGAGTTGATGGCATCTAACCAGCCAGACAACCAAACGTTACCAGCATTGGGGTAAGCGGTGTAAGCAATACTGTCGGGGTTAGACAACAGTACATTCAAGCCATACAAAGCTTTACCTTGAGCAGCTTGGATGAATTGAGCAAATACTGGCTCAATCAAAATTTGTTTTTCAGGAGTACCGAACGCAACAACTACGTCGTTGTGAACATATAAACCTAATGTGTGGAAACCTAAGAAGAGAGACACCCAGCTAAGGTGGGAGATGATCGCTTCTTTGTGTTGTAACATCCGGTCAAGGACGTTACCTTTGTTTTGTTCGGGGTCGTAGTCACGAACCCAGAAGATTGCTGCGTGAGCAAAAGCACCAACCATCAAGAAACCAGCGATGTACTGGTGGTGGGTGTACAGTGCTGCCTGTGTGGTGTAGTCCTTAGCGATAAACGCATAAGGAGGCAGAGCGTACATATGCTGCGCTACCAAGGAACAGATAGTTCCCAAAGATGCCAAAGCTAATGACAACTGGAAGTGCAGGGAGTTGTTGATGGTGTCGTAAAGACCTTGGTGGGGCAGGTTGAACTGACCTTCGCTCTTGCTACCGGGAACTAAACCGGATTTGGAGTTCAGCATTTCTTTGATGCTGTGACCAATTCCGAAGTTAGTGCGGTACATATGACCAGCGATGATAAACAAAACTGCGATCGCCAAGTGGTGGTGAGCCATGTCAGTCAACCACAAGGATTCTGTTTGGGGGTGGAAACCGCCCAAGAAGGTGAGAATCGCAGTCCCCGCACCGGTGGAAGTACCAAATAAATGGCCAGCGGTGTCAGGGTTTTGAGCGTAAACGCCCCAGTTACCTGTAAAGAAAGGAGTTAAACCTTCTGGATGGGGAGCTACACTTAAGAAGTTATCCCAACCCACGTGAATACCACGAGATTCAGGAATAGCAACGTGAACCAAGTGACCAGTCCAAGCTAAGGAGCTAACACCGAACAAACCAGCTAGGTGGTGATTCAAACGGGGTTCAGCGCTCTTGAACCAAGAAAGGCTAGGACGGAACTTGGGTTGTAAATGTAACCAACCAGCAAACAATAACAATGCTGACAACAGAAGCAAACCAACGGAACCAGTGTATAGTTCGCTGTTTGTCCGCATCCCAATTGTGTACCACCAGTGATAAACACCGGAGTAAGCAATGTTTACGGGATTGCTTGCACCAGCTTGAGTGAAAGCTTCAACTGCGGCTTCACCGAAGTGAGGGTCCCAAATTGCATGGGCAATGGGACGGACGTGCAGGGGATCTTTAATCCACTGTTCAAAGTTACCTTGCCAGGCCACGTGGAACAGGAGGCTGGATGCCCACAGGAAGATGATTGCCAAGTGGCCGAAGTGAGTAGCGAAAATCTTTTGGTAAAGACCTTCCTCTGTAATGCCATCGTGACTTTCAAAGTCGTTGCCTGTAGCGATCGCATACCAAATCCGACGAGTAGTCGGGTCCTGTGCGAGATCCTGGCTAAATTTTGGAAATTTTGTTGCCATAGGTGTGATCTGTCCTCTGACCTTTAGCCATTATTTGTCAGCAAAATTTTAGATTCTAGATTTTGGATTTTGGATTAAATCTAAAATCTTAGAATCCAAAACCCAAAATTCTACTGATTTTTATCCTACTGAAAGGATGTGTGCGTGGAAGAATGCCCAAGTGGTGGCAATTCCTCCTAATAGGTAGTGAGCCACACCTACAGCCCGACCTTGAGTGATGCTCAGTGCGCGAGGCTGAATTGTTGGGGCTACTTTCAGTTTATTGTGCGCCCATACAATGGACTCAATTAATTCTTGCCAGTAGCCACGACCACTGAACAGGAACATTAAGCTGAACGCCCAAACGAAGTGAGCGCCTAAGAACATGAGTCCGTAAGCGGACAATTCAGTTCCGTAGGAATTAATTACTTGTGTAGCTTGCGCCCACAAGAAGTCACGTAACCAACCGTTGATGGTGATAGCACTTTCTGCAAAGTTGCCGCCAGTAATGTGATTTACTGTTCCATCTGCATCTACTGTTCCCCAGACATCAGATTGCATCTTCCAGCTAAAGTGGAAAATTACAATTGATAAGGAGTTATACATCCAGAAGAGTCCGAGGAAGATGTGATCCCAACCAGAAACTTGGCAAGTACCGCCACGACCTGGACCATCGCAAGGGAATCGGAAGCCTAAGTTAGCTTTGTCTGGAATCAGACGAGAACTACGGGCGTACAATACACCTTTAAGCAAGATGAGAACAGTAACGTGAATGGTAAAAGCGTGGATGTGATGAACCATGAAGTCCGCTGTACCCAATGTAATGGGCATCATAGCGATCTTATCGCCGATAGCAACAATTCCACCACCAAAAGCATGACTAACTACTTGAAGAGCGTTAGGTGCTGTGTTGCCGGGAGCTAATGTGTGCAGGTTTTGCACCCATTGAGCAAACACTGGCTGTAATTGAATTGCTGAGTCGGAGAACATATCTTGGGGACGACCCAAGGCACGCATGGTGTCATTGTGGATGTACAAACCAAAGCTGTGGAAGCCTAAGAAAATACAAACCCAGTTGAGGTGAGAAATGATAGCGTCACGGTGACGAATCACGCGATCTAAAACGTTGTTTTGGTTAACAACAGGATCATAATCGCGCACCATGAAGATGGCTGCGTGAGCCGCACCACCAACAATCAAGAAACCACCGATCCAAATATGGTGAGTGAAGATACACAATTGTGTTGCGTAATCAGTTGCCAAGTAAGGATAGGGAGGCATCGCGTACATATGATGCGCGATGATGATTGTCAATGAACCCAAGAAAGCTAGGTTAGTAGCTAATTGAGCGTGCCAAGAAGTGGTGAGGTTTTCGTAAAGACCTTTGTGACCTTCGCCAGTGAAAGGACCTTTATGAGCTTCTAGAATATCTTTAATGCTATGACCGATACCCCAGTTGGTACGGTACATATGACCAGCAATGATGAACAATACAGCGATCGCTAGGTGGTGATGAGAAATATCAGTCATCCACAAGCCGCCTGTAACTGGGTTTAAACCACCCTTAAAGGTGAGGATATCAGCATAAGCTCCCCAATTTAAGGTGAAGAAAGGTGTTAAACCACTAGCGAAACCAGGATAAAGTGCTGCCATTTTTGCTGTATCAAACAGCAACTCATGAGGCAGAGGGATGTCCTTAGCTGCTACACCTGCATCTAACAGTTTGTTGATTGGTGCAGAAACGTGGATTAAGTGACCAGCCCATCCCAAAGAACCACAGCCTAGCAATACTGATAAGTGATGATTCAGCATTGACTCCACATTCTGGAACCATTCCAGTTTAGGAGCGCGTTTGTGGTAGTGGAACCAGCCAGCAAATAAGAACAAGCCTGCTAATACCAAGCCGCCAATTGCAGTTACATATAGCTGGAAGGAGCTAGTGATACCCCAGCCACGCCATACTTGGAACAAGCCAGAGGTGATTTGAATACCGCGGAAACCGCCGCCCATATCACCGTTTAAAATGTCTTGACCAACAATAGACCAAACTGTCTGAGCGCTGGGCTTGACTCCTAATGGATCAGCCAGCCAAGCTTCGTAGTTAGAGAACTTAGCGCCGTGGAACAACATCCCGCTCAACCAGATTGCTACTACAGCCAAATGGCCGAAGTGAGCGGCGAATATCTTGCGGGAAATGTCTTCTAAATCACTTGTATGTGTATCAAAATCATGGGCGAGGGCATGGAGGTTCCAAATCCAGGTTGTGGTTTTTGGACCTCTGGATAAGGATCTGTCGAAATGTCCTGGCTTTGCCCATTTTTCAAATGAGGTAGGAACCGGGTCATTGTCAACGATCACTCTTGCTTTTTTTTCCTCTCGCTCCGGAGGACTAATCGTCATTCGACCTCCTCTCTATAAGGAATGGGGAATCATGAATACCACCTAGAATATCACAGTCGCCGTTTTCAGATTGCTCTGGACTAGCGATGCGGTTGCCGTGTGGAAAAGAAAAGTTGTTTCTGTTGAATTATAGAGTCTGAACTTGCATATTGTTATAGACCTGTTAACAATAATTAAAAATAGCCAGATTTATTGTCTAATCTGCTTTACAAGTTCCTATACATTGTCCAAAAGTCAATAGACTCTTCATTTAATTTACAAAGAACAACAATTGGAAAAACTTATGATTCATACGCAAAGCACCTCAAACTCCTGCCATTTGGCTACTTTTACCTAAAATCAGCGGACTGAAAACAAATTTATTTCCTGAAAATAAGTCAAAAAAATCACTTATTCGATATTTTAAGCAGATAAAAGTAGGTAAATTTATAACTTTGGTAGTAGATTTATGCTCTTATCCATAGTTCATGAGTCATAATTTGCGTCACAATGATGGCGTTAATTGTTAAAAACTATTACGGAATAAAAACATGAACACTGGGTGCAGAAAATTTTTTGAGCAACTTTTCTCAAAAAGATTCCCAATTATTAAATGGGTTGTCATATTAGTTCTAGTTGTAAACTTGAGCAGTTGCGTTGAAGCAGCAAACAGCCAGGAAGCATCTATCAATCCTTTCATGAAAGCACTCCCAGTATCAGAAATTTCTGGGACTTTTTCAGAAACTGCACCACCAGAGGTGATCCAAGCATTGCGTCCTAGTTTAGAAGGTTATCAACCTCAAGTTAGTATCCTCAGTCCCCAAGGAGATGAAATTCTTCCCGACAATATAGTTAAAGTCCGGTTGCAGGTTAAGGACTTACCGTTATTTAAAGACCCTAAATGGCAACTTGGTCCCCATTTGCACCTAATTTTGGACAATCAACCTTATATAGCTGTTTATGACTTAAATCAGCCGGTGGTATTGTCAGACTTATCTCCAGGTACGCATACTCTTCGTGTTTTTGCTTCTCGTCCTTGGCATGAAAGTTTTAAAAATGAAGGTGCTTATGCTCAAACTACATTTCACGTTTTGACGAAAACTGAGGAAAACAACCCAGATTCTAAATTACCCCTACTGACTTACAGTCGTCCTACTGGTGGTTATGGCGCAGAACCAATTATGCTGGATTTCTATTTGACTAATGCACCGTTGCACAGCATGGCTGAAACTAATCCTGACGATACAATGAGTAATTGGCGCATTCGTAGTACAGTCAATGGTGAAAGCTTTATTCTTGATCGTTGGCAACCAATTTATCTCAAAGGGTTTAAGCCTGGTAAAACTTGGGTAAAGCTGGAGTTCCTCGATAATGAAGGACAACCTGTGAAAAATGCTTTCAATACCACTATCAGATTAATTAATTACCAACCCAATGGTCAAGATACTCTTTCTAAAATTGTCAGAGGGGAATTGACAGCAGATGAAGTGCGTGGCATTGTAGACCCAAGTTATACAGCTAAGATTCCAGTTACCGAACCTACTCCTACACTAGCACCAGAAACCAAAGTCGAAAAACAGCTAATTCCTGAAGTTAAACTCCCTGAAATTGCACCAATACCGGAAGCTGAAGAAACACCAGCACAAGAAACCAAAGTCGAAAAACAATCAATTCCTGAAGTTACACCAATACCAGAAGTTGAAGAAACACCAGCACCAGAAACCAAAGTAGAAAAACAATCAATTCCTGAAGTTAAATTTACTAAAGTTACACCAGCAGAAGATATTCAGACAATGGAAAGTCCCAAATCCCAAATCCAAGAGTAATTAACAAAAAATACTCAGTTGTAAATTTTGAGATAAAGTTTCCATTAATGCCAAACCAGCTACAGGATTACCTGTAATATCTAAAGCAGGACTGTAGCTGGCGATCGCTCCCTGATTTGGTATAATGGCAACAAGACCACCACCAATACCTGATTTTATTGGTAAGCCAATTTTTACAGCATACTCAGCGGAAGCTTCATATAAACCACAAGTTAACATCACCGTATTCACGAATTGACGGTGTTGATTGTTTATAAATTCGTTTTTACAAGCTAATAAGTTTCCTAATTTAGCTAATTCCTCTACCCGTCCAGAGATACAGCATATTTGTTCATAAACGTCTAGAGATAATTCAATATTATTTAAATTTCCAGACTCGCAGAGATAGTTGGTAATATCTATATTTATTTGGGAACGACTAGCACGAACTGAAGCTAGAATATCTGTATCTATATATATTTGAGTACCCGCCAATTCATTTAACCATTTACAAAATAATTGTGTACATTCATTTCCGTCCTTTCCTGGTAGCTTATCAGCAAGAGTAATAGCACCACTATTAATCATAGAGTTGCGAGGATATCCATGATCTTCTTTTAATTGCAGTAAAGAATTAAAAGGTGCATCCGAAGGTTTAACTCCAACCCATTGTAAAACCTGTTTTTCTCCGTAATATTCCAGCAGGTATAGTAGAGAAAATGGCTTAATCACACTCATAAATGGAAATACACAATCGGTATCTCCTAAACTATAATTTTCTCCTGATTCACAACTTATATAAACAGCAAATGAGTTAGGATTAGCCGTAGCTAATTTGGGAATGCGTTCAATAACTTTACCTTGTGCTGCTTGGGTTTTGGCTTGTTCTACCCAAATAGATAAATTATCTAAATTGATGCTTGTTATTCCTAGCAAAAACTTAATCCTTAAATCAAAACATAATCTGGATTATATCTTAATGAGTATTTACTCTAATTTTATGTAACCGATTTTAAATACAAAATCGAAAATTTACGTAATATTAGTAATTACGGGTAATTGGTAAAAAGCAATAAAAAGATAAATATTCCCTTTCTCCTGTTCCCTGTTCCCTGTTCCCTGTTCCCTCTTCTTCGATAAGATAGACTGATTAACAACCAAGTTGTCGGAAAAGATAAGTTGGTTTATTTCCCTAATAACAAGGTTTTTAACAGTACATGAACAAAAGATTTATTTTAACTTTGATTTCTAGCCCCGTGTTGTTTACATCCATGTTATCTATGGTGATGATGGCTAGACCTGCTCATGCTAGTCAAACAGTTGACACTGCTGGTACTCATGAATCTTGTGTCATGTCTCCTCATTCAGCAACTCCGAACAAGGTATGTATACAGGTGAGTAATACTCCTTTGAGCGTTGCTAAAGAACCTATGCAAGTGGCACAAGCGGACACAAATAATCCCCAAGAATTAGAATTTTCTGATGCTGAAAGTGATTTAGCTATCAAATTATTTGGCTGTGATTGTCCAGTTTGCATCAATGCTGCTAGGCAATTGAATGGTTCAGCACCTTTGCCAGTATAGAAGGAAAGGGCAAAAAGCAGGAAGCGGGGGAAGAATTTTCTTCTTCTTCTTCTTCTTCTTTCTTCTTTCTTCTTTTTTCTAAACTCCTGACTCCTGACTCCTGACTCCTGACTCCTGACTCCTATTCCCTAATTAATACTTCCCGGATTATTTCTGTTGGTACTTCGTCGGTAATTTTGACTGCACCAATTTGGGTTGGTAGGACAAAGCGGACTTTGCCAGATTTAACTTTTTTGTCTAATTGCAAAGCATCAATAAGAGCTTCAATATCTAAATCTGCGGGTATTTGGGTGGGTAAACCTGCTTTTTTGATTAAGGCGTTTTGACGTTCTGTGTCTGCTTGTGTCCAAAGTCCTAATTTTACAGCAATGTCTCCGGCTGCTACCATACCAATACCTACAGCTTCACCATGTTTGAATAAACGGTATTCTGTGAGGCTTTCTACTGCATGACCGATAGTATGACCATAATTTAAAATTGCTCTGATTCCAGATTCTTTTTCATCTTTGCTGACAACATCTGCCTTTGCTTGACAGGAATGAGTTAATATGCTGTTTATCAGGTCGGATTTCACATAGCGGAGTTGGTCAAGGTGTTTGCTTGCTGTTAGTTGAGTAAACAGTTCGGTGTCCCAAATGATCCCGTATTTGATCACCTCTGCCATTCCTGCTCGAAATTCCCGTGCTGGAAGGGTTTTTAAGACTTCTGGGTCAATTAAAACTAAACTGGGTTGATGAAATGCACCAATCAAGTTTTTGCCGTGAGGATGATTTACGCCGGTTTTCCCACCGATAGCCGAGTCTACCATTGCAAGGAGACTGGTGGGGACTTGGACGACGTTAATGCCTCTGAGCCACGTAGCGGCGGCAAAGCCTGTCATATCACCAATTACACCTCCCCCCAAGGCGACCATTGTGGAGGAGCGTTCTAGGCGATTTTCCAGGGCGATATCGTAGAGTTTTTGAATGGAGTTGAGGGTTTTGTAGCGTTCACCGGGGGGTAAGTTGTAGCTGACAACTTGAAAACCGGCTTTTTCTAAAGATGCGATCGCTCTTTCGCCATAATATTTAAATATCATCGGGTTGGAAACTAGCAATACTTTCTTACCTAGTTTCAAACTCGCCATTTGTTCACCTAGTTGATCTAAACTCCCAGGTGCGATGGTAATATCATAAGATTTTTCTGGTATATCTACTTTAATTACAGAAGTCATTCCCCAACCTTAATATAATCACTCGTCTGGGTATTTTACCTCAAGTTGACAACCTCTTTTCTATTCCCTGTTCCCTTTAATAATTATTGATGATTGAATAGAAATAAGTAACTAATCTGGAGCAAAACAAATGGCTGTAGTTGAATATATTGTCTTTCTAGGCGTGTTTATGGGTGTAGCTATAGGCTTGTTATTTGGTCTACGCGGAGCTAAGATCCTCTAATCCTACAATTAGACGCTAATTAAACCCACTTTATGTGGGTTTAGGTATCGGTCTCAATCAGATTATCAAATGTCTATTTACTACTTTGCTGTTTGATTGCTTGCTTCACTACTTCGATATCTAACTCAAGTATCCGAGCAATTTGTTCTACAGTTAGTCCCTCATTTAATAAACCAATTCTCAATTATCAGATCCTCAAAATCCTGAAAATCTGCCACATTATTTGTTACTAAAATCAAGTCATTGCAGAAGGCAATACTGGCAATTTGTCCATCAATAAAAGCAGGTGTTTTACCAATTTTCGATAGTCTAGCTCTTTCCTGTGCGTGCCATTTTGCAGCTTTGAGATCATAGTCAAACACAGGCAAATCTAACACAGAATCTTGAATGTATTTCCATAAAGAATCCTTGCGTTTAGATGCTGGTAAACGCCAACAGCCATAAAGGATTTCATGAACAACAAGACTTGCTACTGCTACTTCTGAACGATAGCGATTTAATTGATCTAAAACCTGAGTATTGGGAATTGGCCGACTCGGTTCTGAGATAATATTAGAGTCTAGTAAAAAGCGAACTGTCATAAATCAATCTCGCGTCCTGGACTACGATCTCTAAGATTTGCAAAATCTTCATCTGTAAATTCAATTCCTTCTCTTTCAATTGTTTCTCGAAACCTTAAAACCCCTTCCCAAAAGCTATCTCCTTTATTCTGTAATGGTTTTTCCTGTACTTGTTCTTTTATTTGTGACAGTTTATGTTTAAGAAATTGAATAAAATCTAAAACTTCCTGTTGTTTATCGGTTGGTAACTCTCGCAGATTTTCTAAAACTGCTTGTTCAATAGTCATAGTTTCACCTCTACTACTAGGCTATAATTTCATTATAAATGATATCTGCATTAATTTTTATTTTCTCCTCCATTTTTGAGATCAATTCCTAATATTGCCAATTGTTGATTTATCCAATCTGTAGCTGTTGCTTCATCGGTTTCAATTGCTTTTTTTACTCCTATTTTAGCAATTTCTAGGAGTTGTTTGGATTTTAGTTTTAAATCCAAACTTTCGAGCAATTTTGAATTAATATGCTGTTGAAATTGAAAATCAAAAATAGGTATTGGTAAAGATTTTATAAGTAGGTAAACATAATAAAAACGATATATGTTTAGTTTTGTAAAATGGCTGAAACTCAATCATAATCTCGCGTTGAGATAACTTTACATACCGTTACATACCTTTAAATTTTCCTGTTTACCTACTTAGAAGTTTGAGTTATAAGCGGTTGAACAGAAGCAAAGCTAGTGGTCTGTCAGTTTTCTATTTGTG
>NZ_VIKX01000211.1 GCF_009711935.1 Dolichospermum sp. UHCC 0259
TGAGCTTTCAGGTATCCTTTTTTCTATCATACTTTCTGCATGAAGGAAATCCCTGGTTTTCCTGTCAAAATTAACACACTAGACGTTTGGTGTATTTTCTTTTGCCCGTAATGGTTCTGTCCAAGCTGGACTGGATTTATCAACTGTCCGGCCGATGACTCCGGGGAAGGTAGTTCCGGGTTTATATTCACGCAGAAACATAAATCTAAACTCTTGAGAATATTTAATTTTTAACAAAAACCCCGAAATTCTATATCCTCTTGAGGACAGGTTTGAAATCAGCAACTTTGCAAAAGGTCTGGTGATTTGAGACGATATCCTAGACCGTGCATAGTTTCAATAAAATCTTCTGGTGCGCCAACAGCTTTGAGTTTTTGGCGGACACTTCTGAGATGAACTTTAATAGTATGTTCGTCGGGAGATGTTTCGCTTGTCCACAAATTCTCGATAATGACGCTGCGACTGATAACTCGCCGACCATTTCTTAATAGTAATTCTAAAAGACTGTATTCTTTTGGTGTTAAATGGAGGAAATTGTTTTTATAACTGACTTCGTAGGTACTAGGGTTAAGTTGTAAATCTCCCCATTGTAATATAGGCGTGGAGCTTGTGTTACCTCGACGCAATAAAGCCCGAATCCGCGCAAATAATTCACCTAAATCAACAGGTTTAATGATGTAGTCATCTGCTCCAGCATCTAAGCCATTAATCTTATTACTAATTGTATCACAAGCTGTGATCATCAAAATCGGCATTTGATGACCATGAGACCGCACCCGATGACATAAAGTAATACCATCAATTTCTGGTAGCATCACATCCAAGAGCAGCAGATCATAGTTTATGGCTTTGGTACAATCCCAAGCAACTTCTCCGTCGGCAGCAATATCAACAACATAGAGTTGGTCGCTTAGTGCCTCTGCTAAAGTTTCTGCTAGACGAATATCGTCTTCAACTAAAAGAATCCTCATTAGCTGTAGATGAATAGAAATTGAAAGTTGCAACTTAGTAATTAATCTATAGGAAAATGGCTATATCCACATCCCACTAAATGAATAGAAATCGAAACTTAGTAATCACTTTACAGGAAAATGGCTATGCCCATACAGGGGAGAAATTAGGGTATTTTCGCCATAAAAATCGCAAAAAATCTAATTTTCTCCACCATAAACACATAATACTTCTTCTAAATCTGCAATACTTCTTTACAAACTCGATTGCGAATTGTAACGATTTCTATTTTTCTACTAATCTTTCCGATTTATTTACTATTTCCTTACCTATTTATTTACACCTGACCCATTAACCTTGTAAACATAAGGCAGGGGAAAGAAACACCACCGCCGCCACAACCCAGGCAAAACCTGACAGTTTAGGAGAAATTGAAGATGCTTGATGCTTTTTCTAGAGTAGTTGAACAAAGCGATCGCCAAGGTGCATATTTGACCGATGATCAAATTAATGCTCTTTCCGCTATAGTTGCAGATGGCAACAAACGCTTAGATGTTGTTAACCGTTTGACCAGCAACGCTTCCGCAATCACAGCTAATGCTTATCGCGCATTAGTAGCTGAACAACCCAACGTATTTGGTCCTGGCGGCGCTTGTTTCCACCACCGTAACCAAGCAGCTTGTATTCGTGACTTAGGCTTCATTTTACGTTATGTTACCTATTCCGTAGCTACTGGAGATGCCAGCACTATGGATGATCGTTGTTTGAATGGTTTGCGCGAAACCTATCAAGCATTAGGAACACCTGGCGCTACAGTTGCTTCCGGCATTGGCAAAATGAAAGATGCAGCGATCGCTATTGCTAACAATAACGCAGGTATTACCCGTGGTGATTGCAGCAACTTAATGTCTGAAGTAGCTAGTTACTTTGATCGTGCAGCAGCAGCAGTTGCTTAATTTTGAATCGAATTTTCATCTGATCATCCATAATACATTTCCCGGAGAATTTTAACCATGAAGACCCCTCTAACCGAGGCTATTGCTGCTGCTGACTCTCGTGGCGCATACTTAGGCAACACCGAAATGCAAGCTATCTTTGGTCGCATGAGCCGCGCTCAAGCTGGTTTGAATGCTGCTAAAGCCTTCAACCAAAACGGTCAAAAATGGTCTGAAGCTGCGGCTAACCACGTTTACCAAAAATTCCCCTACACCACCCAAATGCAGGGTTCTCAATACGCTTCTACCCCAGAAGGTAAATCAAAATGTGTTCGTGACATCAGCCATTACCTCCGCACCATCAGCTATTGCTGTGTGGTTGGTGGCACAGGCCCATTAGATGAGTATGTAGTTGCAGGCGTAAAAGAATTTAATGCTGCTTTGGGTTTATCCCCCAGTTGGTATGTAGCCGCATTGGAATTTGTCCGCGACAACAATGGCTTATCCGGTGACGTAGCTGGAGAAGCAAATATTTACCTCAACTATGCTATCAACGCATTGAGCTAAAAATTTACAAGTTAAACGAGTAAGGGGAAAGGGAAAAATGCTTTCTTTTCCCCTTATTTGATCATAAGGAGTTAAAAGCATGACCCTTTCAATGGAACAGAGGTTAGGCATCAGTGCGGTTTTAGACACAAAAATCGAACTACGCCCTAATTACAGCGAAGACGAATTACAGCAAGTCCTCAAATCTGCTTACGAACATATATTTGGACGCGAACGAGTTTATATTGGTGGAACTTTCGCTAGTGCAGAAGCATTGCTGAGAGATGGACAAATTAGTGTCCGCCAATTTGTGCAAACATTAGCAAAATCCGAATTTTACAAAGATCGCTTCTTTTATAGCAATTCCCAAATTCGGTTCATTGAACTGAATTATAAGCATTTGTTAGGACGCGCTCCCTACGATCAGTCAGAAATTGCCTATCATGTAGATGTCTATGCTGCTCAAGGTTATGATGCAGAAATAGATTCTTATATTGATAGCCAAGAGTATAATAATGCCTTTGGTGATTCCACAGTTCCCTACTTCCGGGGATTCAAGTCAATTGATGGCATGAAACAAGTAGGATTCAACCGCTTGTTTACACTGTATCGGGGTAATGGTAACAGCGATAATGCTGGAACAAGCAGCCCCCGCTTACGGCAACAATTGGCAATGAATTTGCCTAATGTCATTGTTCCTACCACCACAAATATCAGATTTATATCTGATATTGGTTTTGGACAATTAAAGACTTCTCCCAATCGCGGAGACAACCGGATGTATGTGATGGAAGTTATCGCTGGTGGAGTTGGTGCTAAAGTAGCAATTCGTCGTAGCCGACAGTTGTACAATGTACCTTTTGATCAACTTTCCCAGAAGTATCAACAAATTCACAAACAAGGCGGCAAAATTATCAGCGTCAGACCTGTATAAACGTAGTTGGTGATTAATCAAATTACCAATTATAAATCTAGTGGAAAAGAATGTAGAGACGTTCCATGGAACGTCTTTACAAAGATTGGGTGTTGGTTTCTTGTATATCACTCAACCGAGAACCGCTATAACATCAATTGTTAACGCCAAACTACTTAAATGCTAAATAACCGCTTATAAGCTCTAAAACTCTAAAAATGACTGAATCAATTACCGTTACCGCTCCTTCTGAACCGATTAATTCTGCATTTACCGCAATGAATGCTTTGGCTACAAGTGATGATACCTCAATCAAATATTATGCTGCTTGGTGGTTAGGCAAAAATCGGGTTTTGGAGGCCAGTTCTCTTCTTTGTGTATGTCTTCAGGACGAGCTAGATCAAACTGCTTTAGGAGGTTATCCCCTGCGCCGTCAGGCTGCTCGTTCATTAGGAAAGTTAAAAGATCCAAACACAGTAACAGCATTAATTTCAGCTTTAGAATGCTCCGATCCTAAAGTTAAAGAAGTGGTAGTTATTGCATTAAAGGATATTGGCAATCAAGCTGCTATCCCTGTATTAATTGACCTGCTTTATCAAGAAGATAAGCCAATAGAAGCCTTGATTGAGGCGTTGACAGCTTTCAAAGTTTGGGAAGTTCAGGACGAAATTTTACCTTTTTTACAGCATTCGTCTGAACGGATAAAATGCGCGGCAGCTCAATATTTTTATACTCTAACCCTCAATCCTTATTACCTAGAAATCCTTTTCCAAACTCTCAGTCATGAGAATCGTTTTGTAAGATATGCCGCAGCATTTGATATTTCAGTGCTTGGTCGTGTGGAAACTGTACCAGAAATTCTTCAGGCAGAAATCTCTAACAGTATTAAATTACTGGTTCTTAAGCGTATCCTAGAATCTGTCTTATTGGATAAAGCAGAGACTGAAGTTAAAAGGCAAGAGACAGCAAACTTTTTATTCAAGACAATTGATGAGCTTTTAATGGATGCAATTGAAGGAACAATTCACAAAGTGAATTCAGAGGTTGCAAATCAGGAAGTTGAGAACATCATGGCATTGGTGGCTCAATACAACACAAATTCTCAGCAAGTATGTGAACAAACTATATCAACATTAATAGAAGCGCTAAAGTCCCGCGATCCTAAAGTTAAAGTTTCTGCAATTAACGGATTAGTCCAATTAGCTCCTGCTAGTGTTGATACCATAATTGATATATTTGATACCGATGGAGACCAAGAATTTATCGCTGGACTTATTCAAACCTTGGCTTATATTGGTGATCCTAGAACACTGTCGCTATTGCTAGAAGTCATTGGTTATGAGGTGGCTAATCATTGTCAAGGAAAGTTTCGTCGAGTTGCAGTCCGGGGTTTAGGTAAAATTGCCCGTCAAGCAACCCAATCAGAAATTTTGTTCCCAGCGATTGAAAAGCTCAAGTGGTCTTTATTGGAGCCTGAAGATTGGGGTTTGCGTTATAGTGCTATTGTTGCACTAGAATACATTGGGAGTAGTGACACGATCAAAGTATTGCAAACTGGGTCTGAAAGAGAATCTGATTTAATCGTCCAAACTAGGATTGAAAGAGCTATAGCAGCAATAGCTTAATGTTATCATTCGTCCCACCAGATCAACAGGACAAATCAATCATCTTCACATTCATCCTGTTCATCCTTTAATCCTATAAATCCTGATTCTGACATGATTACTACTTCTCCTGCTGAACCAATTCTCTCTCCTGAAACTGCAATTACATCCTTAGATAACGAGGATAATCAAATTAGATATTATGCAGCTTGGTGGTTGGGAAAACATCAAATTCAGTCAGCTTGTGCAGCCCTTTGTTATCAACTCCAAGACGTGCGTTATCGCACAGTTCAAGGTGGCTATCCCTTACGTCGTCAAGTTGCTCGCGCTTTAGGACAACTCAAAAATATTGAAGCAGTACCCGCTCTCATAAATGCCCTAAACTGTGATGAAGATGAGCAATTTCGGGAAGTTGTCATTGAGGCTTTAGGAAAAATTGGCGATTCTACTGCGGCTGTTCCTCTATTACAACTTTTACAATCTGGTACACCCCAACCCTACGAAGCCTTAATAGAAGCCTTGGGAGAATTGCGAGTCATAGAAGCACGTCCACTGGTTGAGCCATTTTTAAAACATGACTCCGAAAGAGTCCAATGTGCTGCGGCTCGTTATCTTTATCTCATCACCCAAAAACCGGAATATCTCGAACGCATTATCCAAAATCTTAATCACGAAAATCCCTATTTACGCTGGGCTGCGGCCTTCGATTTAGGAGCAATTGGTCATATAGAAGCAGCAGAAGCAATTGTACAAGCAAAAGTTGGTAATAGCCTCAAACTATTAAACATAAAACGGATTTTAGAAACAGTATTAGAAAGTGATATATCAGAAATAGAAAAACAACAAGCGACTCAAACCCTATTTCAAATAATTGATCAACTATTAATCCAACTTTAATAACTCTTCTTCCTCTCTCTGTGCCTCTGCGCCTCTGCGTGAGAAAAAAAATTAATTTACCTAAAATTACTAATTATGGACACAAAAGTAGAATCTCTAATTGCAGATTATCACACCTGCATAGATCAGAATGAACAAGCAAGAATTATCAGCATTCTCGCTGAACTTGGTGATGATCTCGCAATAGATTTATTGGTAGATGTAGTAGGTGTAGAAGTTGCCAATCATTGCCAAGGAAATGTACGCCGAGTGGCTGCTAGAGGCTTGGAAAAGATGGTAATTTCCACTACGGATTCCGAAAAAAGACAAAAGGCAATTGATAAGCTTTCTTGGGCTTTGTTAAATGCTGAAGATTGGGCGTTGCGTTATGCGGCTGCGGTGTCTTTGGGAGCAGTTGCGACTGTGGAAATAAATACTATCCTTTATCAAGCTATGACACAAGAATCGGACAGAGTTGTTAAGGAAAGGATTCAGATGATTTTGAAATAACTGTCAGAATCAGGATGTCCGGTTACTGAGCGAAGTCGAAGTACAGGATTAAAGGATGAACAGGATTAAATTTCTGTTTTTAAATTATCGTCAGGATTCAGGATACAAAATATTTGATATAGGATTTCTGACTCCTGACTCGGTGACTCCTGACAAATTATCAATTTTCTACAAATGTTCATTATTATTTAATAAACAATCTCACCATGACTATTCCATTAAAAACTTACGCTCCCTCCAGTCAAAACCAACGAGTTAAAGGATTTGAAATTCCTGGAGAGGAACAACCCAAACTTTACACTACTGAAGGAACTCCTTCCACAGTAGAAATGAATGAGTTAATTTGGGCTGCTTATCGGCAGATTTTTAACGAACAACAAATTCTTGTTAGTAACCGTTTATTGACTCTAGAATCTCAGTTAAAACACAAAAGTATTACTGTTAGAGATTTTATTCGCGGATTGGTAATGTCTGAAACTTTCCGTTTACGCAACTATGACACAAACAACAATTACCGATTTGTAGAAATGTGTGTACAGCGTGTTCTGGGACGGAAAGTTTACAATCAACAAGAAACAATTGCTTGGTCAATTATCATAGGAACTAAAGGGTTACAAGGGTTCGTTGATGCACTGTTGAGTAGTGAAGAATATCAAACCAGTTTTGGTGATAACACTGTTCCCTATCAACGTCGGCGAATTATTTCTCAGCGTCATCTAGGAGATTTACCTTTTAGCCAATTTCCTCGCTATGATCAATACCATCGTCAGCAATTAGAGAAACTGGGCTATTTCAAAGCTAAAGCTCCTTTGGTATATTGGTGGAAATGGCAACGAGATCCCTATCCCAAGGTTTATCAAGTGATTTCATCAGCTACTTGGTTCGCGGGAATTAGCCTGATAGCACTTGGAACTCTTGTGGTGATTCTGTCCTATTACGGTCTGGTTTCTTTGTAATTTCAAGTTAATTGAGATCAATTTTCATAACAGCCTGAGAATGAATTTTCAGGCTGGATTTGTTTTTTTCTGATAGTGTAGTCATATCAGGATTTACATTACATTAATATTTTGGGAGCATCCAAATCACAAATCAAATTTCCACAGCAATAACTTAGTTGTTAGCCAATATTAGCCATTAACCTGACTGTGGGTCTATCGGCACGAGTTGGTAAGCGGAAACAACTCATTGGCAATGTAACAATAGCCACAGTATTGCCAAGCATATCAAAAAACTCAACGCTGTAGCCTGTTTCTAGTCCGGGAACATCATGTTGTTCAACTACTGTGCCAATGTCTCCAGCATATACATTTTCTTCGGGAAGATCACGCAATAAGATTACATCTGAGTAAAGGGTAAAATTCATTAGCTTATTTTAGAAAATTAGCGATCGCACTAGCGGATGATTTCTCTTTTGGGTAAGGTAAAATCTTTGTTAATACGACTGGACGATTAGCGCCAGTTGGCAGGAGATAAATTGATATACGAATATCACAATTTTTTGCATCTTCCGGCAAAGAAGGTATTTCTGCTGCTGCTTTGAGTGAAAGCTTGCCTGGTCCATTAATTATGATTTCGTGTCGTGTACTTTCAATTGTTAAAGAGCCAGGTTTATCATTGATCCCACTAGCAGGATTTAAACTAATCCAATTAGACTCAAATGTTGGAATTCCATAAATTTCAAACTCTACGCGACATAGATGAAATGGAATAATCACACGCTCTCTATTTTTAGGAACAATGTACAACTCTGAATTTAACCGCAATTCATCGGAATGATAATTTCCTTCAGAATCTTTTCCTCCAATCGTTGCTGCTAGGTTAATATCAAGAATTTCAATTTCCGGTAAAAGTTCAAGTGGAGCAAGTAATCGAATGAGATCAGAACGACGTGCCGATCTTATAGCCGTATTTTCACGCCAAGGAACTTCAAGTTCAACAGAACCCCCTCCTGGAGAGCCATAAGCTTGATTCTTAATAACAAAAGGAGCGCGATCAGTTTCAAATAGCAAAGCTACAACCGTTTTGTTATCAACAGGAATATTCAATGGAATCATTCTTGGAGCAAGCTCATTAAAAAAGGACTCTACCTTAGAATACCAACTAGCAAGATCAGCCGTGTTAGCTCCAATAACACAATCAACACCTTCTTTTTCATCAAAGCCTATTAACCAAAGTATATTCTCTCCTCGCGCAGCATTAGCATGACCAGCAATTCGACGTGCAGCCTTCGCTTCATCTATCCAATCTCGCTTTAGCTCAACCAAAAAATCTTCGTTAGGTTGACCACGTTTAACACAATCAATAACTCTCAATGCCCAACTTTCAATTTGTCTCGAATTCATCTCACTCTCCAACAATGCTCCATCAATAATTTAAAAAAATCTGACGCAAAATCAACCAATAAATTATAAATTATTTTACCTTATCAATAATATGAAAATAATCCATATTTGAAGACTATATTTCTAAATATTATCATAGAATACTTTTAAAATATCCCCTAACAATTCACCACGCGAGTTATCCTATTCCTAAACCCTTTCCTTATGCTCAATCCATTAGGTGTTGCAATTGGATTATTTATCATCACCCTGTTCACAACTTACTATCTATTACAACGACAAATAACTCAACGAAAACGAGCAGAAAAGATTCTCCGACAGCAAACAGAAAGAGAACGTCTAGTTAGTCAAATAGCTCACCACATTCGCAAATCCCTGAATTTAGACGAAGTGCTAGTGACCACAGTAGCAGAGGTAAAACAGTTTCTCCAAGCTGACAGAGTATTGATTTATCAGATTTCGGAAGATGGTACTGGTTGTGCAATCACGGAAACTGTATCAGAAAATTATCCTTGTATTCTTGGAGAAACATTTCCAGAGGAAGTATTTCCCAGAGAGTATCATCATGCTTATACTCAAGGAAAAATTCGCGCTGTTACCAATATAGATCAAAGTGATGTAGAATCTTGTTTAGCAGATTTTGTAAAACAGTTTGGTGTAAAAGCTAAATTAGTAGTCCCAATATTACAAGAATTGCGAGATATTCCCACTAATTCTCAACCTTATCTTTGGGGTTTGTTGATTGCTCATCAATGTAGTGATATTCGTGAATGGCAACCTTGGGAAATTGAATTAATGGTACAATTAGCCAATCAAGTTGCGATCGCTATTCAACAATCAGAATTTTATGAACAACTACAACAACTGAATATTGAACTAGAAAATCGAGTCCAACAACGCACAGAAGAACTAGCTCAAACTAACATTTCCTTACGAGCAGAAATTATCGAACGTCAACGCACTGAAGCCGCACTTCGTCACACAAATCAAACTCTTGAATCTTTGATTGCTGCTTCACCCCGTGCTATTTTTACCGTAGATTTAGATAACAATATTAAAATTTGGAATCCTGCGGCCGCAAGAATGTTTGGTTGGACAGAAACAGAAATTTTAGATCAACCTAACCCAATCATTTCCATAGAATTAGAAGAATATCAAAAAATTAGAGAAAGCATCATTCAAGGTATCACTCTTCCCCGTTTAGAAGTCCGTCAACCCAAAAAAGACGGTACATTGATAGATATTGTTTTTTCTGCTGCTCCTCTCCGCAACAGCAATGGAGCAATTAATGGTATAGTCGCAGTAGTTGCAGATATCACAGAACAAAAACGTCAAGCTGAACAAGTGCGATTACTTCAATCTGTGGTTGTTAATACTAATGATGCTGTTTTAATTACAGAATTTGAACCCATAGATGAACCTGGACCACGCATTTTATATATCAATCAAGCCTTTACACGCATGACTGGTTATACTTCCGAAGATGTGTTAGGTAAAACTCCCCGTATTCTCCAAGGTCCAAAAACAGATCGGGTTGCTTTAGATCAAGTAAGAAATGCTCTTTCTCGTTGGGAAACTGTTACAGTTGAAGTTATTAATTATCGCAAAGATGGTTCAGAATTTTGGGTAGAATTTAGTGTAGTTCCTGTAGCTGATAAAACAGGATACTATACTCATTGGATAGCAGTACAAAGAGATATTACAGAACGCAAAAGAATTGAACAAGCATTACAGCGGAGTGAAGAAAGATTCCGTTCACTGATTGAAAATGCCTTAGATGTTATCACTATTTTAGATACAGAAGGGACGATTCAATATATTAGTCCATCTGTAGAAAAAGTTTTAGGTTATCAATCTGCTAATTTGATTGATCATAATTTTTTTGCCCTGATTCATCCTGATGATTTTATCACTACTTGTTATCACATTACCAATGCAATTAAAAATCCTGATGTTGCTTTACCAGTTGAATTTCGTTATTGTCATCAGGATGGAACTTGGCGAACTTTAGAAGCTATTAGTCAGAGATTTGTTGATAATTCAGAACTAACACAAATATTTGTTAATTGTCGTGATATTACCGAACGGAAAAGATTAGAAGAAGTGCGGTTAGCATTGGAAAAAGAAAAAGAATTAAGCACCATGAAAATTCGTTTTTTCTCTATGGCATCCCATGAATTTCGGACACCATTAAGTGTGGCTTTAGCTGCTGCTCAATTATTAGAAAATTCTCCTTATGCTTGGCAAGATGACCAAAAAAGGATTCGCAATTTACACCGCATTCAAGATTCTGTAAAAAATATGGTGCAATTATTAGATGATATTTTAACTATTAATCGGGCAGAAACAGGTAATTTAGAATTTAATCCTACACAGCTAGATTTAGAAAAGTTTTGTCGTCAATTTATTGAAGAAATTAGAATTAGTGATGGTTCTGGACATATAATTAATTTTGTTTGTGAAGGAAACAAAAAACAAGCATATTTAGATGAAAGGTTATTGCGTTCAATATTAGGAAATCTCCTATCAAATGCAATTAAATATTCTCCAGAAAACATTCAAGTTGAATTTTATCTTATTTTTAAAGACAGGGAAGTAATAATTAAAATTTGTGATCAAGGAATTGGCATTTCTATAAATGATCAAAATCAATTATTTCAACCATTTCATCGGGGTAAAAATGTCCGCAATATTCCCGGTACAGGTTTAGGTTTAATGGTTGTGAAAAAATGTGTAGATTTACATGAAGGCAGTTTAAATATTATGAGCGAATCCAATCATGGTACAACTGTCACTGTTACATTGCCTTTGTAAGTCAAAAGTCAAAAATTCATTGCCCGAATTAAACAGGTTCTCATTCACTGAACCAGTCGGTCCCCCTTCCGAACTTGCGCCATTGTCCGAAATCACCATAATGACGGTATTCTCGAACTCACCGATAGATTTGAGGAAATCGAGTAAACGACCAATATGGGGTAGATATAGCGAGCGTGTCATGAGGGGCAAGATAGACTGAAAGTATTGCTGCATATACTTTTTAGTTATCGTTTCCCATAAATCATCTAGACCTAATTCACACTTATCAGCCAAAATAAACACAAGGATGGAACGAAAGAATAAAGGTTTTAGCCATGTTCTGTCATACTACAAACTGAGGTTTTGTACTACTTGCCCCTCATGACACGCTCGCTATATTTACCCCAAATCCGATGCTCGTTTGGATGCGTTGGTGCATTTATTACATAGCACTGGAGCCAGAATTTCCGAGATATTGGCTTTGGACTTATCTGACGTAGATATTGAGAATCGGAAATTTCAAGTGATAGGTAAACGGAATAAACAACGCTGGTGTTTTTATAGTGAAAATATTGTTAATTGTCTAAATAATTACCTTAAATATTATAGGCATTCAAGTATCAGTGCCTTATTTACTGCCCAACAACCTTTTACTAAGGAAGTTTCGCATTTGTCTTATGCAACTGCGTATAAATCCTTGGTGGACTTGATTGATGGTACTTCAGAGTTACAAGGGATTCGTTTTCATGATTTAAGGCACACTTTTGGTACGGAACGGGTTGGTTTGATGGGCATTGACGAGCTGCGCGCACTTATGGGTCATGAGACAATTCAAATGACTTTACGCTATTCAAAAGTAACTTCTAAACGTGCGGAAGAAGTGGCGCAAGCAGCGTTTAAAAAAATTCCTACTTACGGATATTAAATATTTATTTGATAGTCATTAAGTAAATGAGTGTGATCAACTAAAAGTGTCAGATTCTGAATAGATCAAAAGTATGAGTATTACTCTTGATCTGTAAACTGAGTCATTCAAACCCCATATTCATCAGATTTTTGGAAAAATTGATTTTTGGCAATGGCTGAAAGCTAACTATCACAATACTTTCAGCACTTATCTCAATTTCTTAGCGTACGATTCTCCCGTTTTGGCACAGTCTAGCCATTTAGGACGGTTAAAAACTGAAATTCTCCGCCGCTGGCGGATGACTAGTCTTTTAGATATTTTGAAAGAAACTGATTTACGAGTTGATTTTAGTGAGTTTTTTAAAAGTGTCTCCACAAGAGAAACTTTAGACCCTGAAACATTACAAAAACGCTTGTTGCTTTGTTTGTATGGTTTAGGAACGAATACGGGATTAAAGCGTTTAAGTGATGAAATAGGAGATGATAATTATCATGACTTACTGTACGTGAAGCGTCGTTTTATTCAAAAAGACCAGTTACGTAATGCTATCTCTTGTATTGCTAATGCGATTTTTCGTGCTAGAAGTCCACAGATTTGGGGAGAGGGGACAACTGCTTGTGCAAGTGATTCTAAAAAGTTTGGTTCTTGGGATCAAAATTTAATGACTGAGTGGCATATCCGCTATGGTGGACGTGGTGTGATGATTTATTGGCACGTTGAGAAGAATTCTGTTTGTATTTATTCGCAGTTGAAAACTTGTTCTTCTTCGGAAGTGGCGGCAATGATTGAAGGATTACTACGCCATTGTACAGAAATGAAGGTTGAGAAGAATTATGTTGATAGCCACGGACAAAGTGAGGTGGCTTTTGCTTTCTGTCATTTACTAAATTTTAAATTAATGCCACGTTTGAAACGGATAAATGTTCAGAAATTATATCGTCCTTCAACTGGTAATAATGATGCTTATTCTAATTTACAACCTGTTTTAACTCGTGCAATTAACTGGGATTTGATTCGTCAACAATATGACCAAATGGTGAAGTATGCAACTGCTTTACGTTTGGGTATGGCAGAAACAGATGCGATATTAAAGCGTTTTACTAGAGGCAATTTAGTAACTGTTCACACTCCCCCACTAAAAAGGAATTAGGAAGTAACAGGGATAGGA
>NZ_VIKX01000212.1 GCF_009711935.1 Dolichospermum sp. UHCC 0259
TTATCTCATTTACGCCGCAGTGTACTAGGAGTTTTTCCCGGTTCAAATTCGACTAAAACATCAACATCACTCTCTTTTGTAAAATCATCTCTTAATACTGAACCAAATAAAGACAACTTACGAATTGAGTGACTTTGACAAAAATGATTAATTTCTTCTGGAGACAAATTAATAGGAAGAGTATTTTGTTTCATAGTTAAAACTCCTGATTGATGATTTTATCTTTATAATAACTAGAATTTTGACTCAAAATCAACAAAAATGCTATATTAAATCAACCTTATAAAGTATTCAACTTAACAAGTTTATTCTTACTTGAACTTTAGTTGTATATTTATAAACTTATGATTTATGCAAGTGCCACACCAAAAATATAACTTAATTCGTAACAACGCCACTGCTGATGCCTCAGAACAGCAAATTATTAACTGGGGTGGTGCAGGTAGTTGTGGTGGTGGTTGGTGGTCTAAAGCATTTGATTATCTCATTAACAATGGGACTGCAACCGAAGCCACCGTCCCCTACACAGCAACCAATAATCCGTATAATGACTTTTTAGGCTTAACCGAGCAATATTACTTTTAAGCCCGATTCAATGAACGATATTTTCAAGTTTCACGCAAAGGCGCAAAGGAAGAAAGGAATATAAGTAGATAAGTGTGGTATAAATACATGAAAATGGCTGTAAGTTGAGATATATTCACTAATTTCAGGATTATGACAGGATTTGAACCTTTATTAGCCGCTGCGGTTAGCGGTGTAGCTGTTCCCGTTTTCCAGTCTCTTTGGGGAAGTGGTGGTAACTTGCTGGGAATGTTTGGGAAAACTCTGGATGAAAATACTAAACAACTCATTTTTGATGCTTCCAAGAAATATGGACATAATTATGAAGAAAGACACGGTATTCTCAAAGTTTTGGGAATGCGTGAACCTGTGAAGTTAGAATCTGTGTATACAGCAGTGCAGTTTTTAAATGATAATGCTATTCGTAGTTTTGCATCTACTGAACAATTAGAAGAAGTATATCGTCAAGGGAAAGGACGGAAGTTTGATTCTCAACATTGTCAAAAACAACCAGGAATTGAAGTTGCTAATGAAAAACAATATTTGATGGTTTTAGGAGGACCAGGTGCAGGAA
The DNA here is from genome assembly GCF_009711935.1 of Dolichospermum sp. UHCC 0259. GTDB lineage: Bacteria > Cyanobacteriota > Cyanobacteriia > Cyanobacteriales > Nostocaceae > Dolichospermum. The sequence continues at coordinate 1,139 of NZ_VIKX01000212.1, forward strand.
AATCTACTTTTTTACGGAAAATGGGAATGGAAGCACTCAAAGGTAAAAAAGGAGGATTTAAACATGATTGTATTCCGGTTTTCATTGAATTAAAAAGGTTTACTTCAAGTGAGATTGATATTAAAAAATTTATTATTGAAGAGTTTAATATTTGTGGATTTCCAGTTCCAGATCAATTTACAGCTAAAGCTTTAGAACAGGGTAAATTATTAATTTTACTTGATGGCTTGGATGAAGTTCCCAGTCAAAACTTAAATGAGACTATCAGTCAAATTCAAAACTTTGTTGATACATATCATCAAAATCGGTTTATAGCTTCCTGTCGCATAGCAGCTTACCGCAATAACTTCCGCCGATTTAGTGATGTGGCTATGGCTGATTTTGATGATGAACAAATTCAGCAATTTATTAATAATTGGTTTCATGGAGAAGATGATCAACAAGCGAAAACGGGGGATAAATGTTGGGAATTATTGCAAAAACCAGAAAACAAAGCTGCAAAAGAGTTAGCACATACACCTTTATTACTGACTTTTCTGTGTTTAGTATATGACCGTTCTCAGAATTTCCCTAATAATCGCAGTGTGTTATATAAAAAGGCGTTGCGAATATTGTTAGAAGAATGGGCTTCGGAAAAGCGAATTTTGCGAGAAGAAATTTATCAAGGACTGCATACAGAACTAGAAGAGTTATTACTTTCAGAAGTTGCTTATACTGGGTTTACGTCTAATCGGCTGTTTTTCTCACAATCGGAAATTGTTGACCAAATAAAAACCTTTTTGGCGGGTAATTTGAATGCACCACAGCATTTAAATGGTGAAGCAGTTTTAAATGCGATCGCAATTCAACAAGGAATTTTAGTAGAACGGGCGGAAGATGTATTTTCATTTTCTCATTTGACGCTACAGGAATATTTAACAGCCCAATATATTGATGATCATCGCCTAGTTGAAAAATTAGTTACTGAACATCTGGTAGATCAACGTTGGAAGGAGGTATTTTTGTTAGTTGCGGGAGTCATACGGGGTGGTACAGATGATTTGTTGTTATTGATGGAAAAGGAAGGACAAAAATATATCAATACTCCAAAATTACAAGCTTTATTAAATTGGGCGGAAGAAGTCACAGTAGGATCTCAAGGTGATTATAAACCAGTGGGGAAACGTGCAGTTGCGATCACCCTCGCCAAAGTCCTCGCCAACGCCAACGCCTACTCCCTTGCCAACGCCAACATCCTCGCCAACGCCTACTCCCTCGCCAACACCAACGCCAACATCCTCGCCTACGCCAACGCCTACGCCTATGCCAACGCCTACGTCTACTCCCTCGCCAAGGCCAACGTCTACGCCAACATCTACGCCATTAATTATATTGGTAAAATTGATCAATTACAAATCTTTAATCAAAAGCTCAACTCTACTATGTTACTTACTCAACTAAAAGCACTAAAAGCTAAAATACCTGATGATAAACAACCAAAAAAAATACATCAAGCTTTTGCAAAAACGTTGATAGAAACCTTACTAAATAGTTTTAATCTCACCCCAGAAATGATCAATTTATCTAAGGAAGAAATCAAGGTTTTAGATAATTATCTCTACGCTAATCACCTAATTATCCAATGTAAAGATGCTGCGGTGCGGGTGTCCCGTGATACCTGGGAAGCAATAGAGGCGCGGATGTTGTTGGTGGGGAGTAATTAAAATCCGGGGAGTTTATGTAGAGATGTTGCAAACATAGGATTTTCTGAAGAAAGGGCTTATTTGCCCCCTAAAATTAAAGATTATTCTATAAACTTACTCGCGTCAGAGGAGGTATTCATGAGCCGTCCAATTATTCTGGGTATTGTTGGTGATAGTGCTGCGGGGAAAACAACTCTGACTAGAGGGATTGCTCAGGTACTAGGTCCAGAAAATGTGACTATTATCTGTACAGATGATTATCACCGATACGATCGCACACAACGGGCAGAACTGGGGATTACAGCCCTCCATCCTGATTGTAACTATCTGGATATCATGCAGCAACATTTATCGCTGCTACGGACAGGACAGGCGATTCTCAAGCCGGTTTACAGCCATAAAACAGGCACATTTGAGCCGCCACAATATATTAAGCCCAGTAAATTTGTGATTATTGAAGGGTTACTAGGTTATTCTACCCGTGCAGCCCGTGAAGCTTATGATGTTAAAGTCTATCTTGCTCCTCCTGAACCACTTCGCGCTGATTGGAAGGTGAAACGGGATACTCAAAAGCGCGGTTATACTCCAGAACAGGTATTAGCGGAGTTAGATAAACGCGAACCAGATTCAGAAATGTATATCCGTCCTCAGCGGCAATGGTCAGATATTGTGGTCAGTTTCTATCCGCCTAATGATGAAATTGATGAAACTAATGGACATTTAAATGTGCGGTTGGTGCTGCGTCCTTCGATTCCTCACCCTGATTTTACGGAAATTATTCACGCCGGTCATAGTGATTCTCAGTCAGCTATCCGCTTGGGACTGGATAGAGATATGGGAAAACCGGTGGATGTTTTAGAAGTTGACGGTCATGCTACTTTGGAACAGGTGAATAAAATCGAACGGATTATGTGTAACGATATGCCCCATTTAAATAGTGTGTGCGATCGTGAAAGTAATCCAGAATTGGGTAAAATTGCGGGTACAACTGGAGAAACACTGCAAAGTTATCCTCTCGCCCTGACTCAATTAATTATTACCTACCATATGCTCAAAGCTACGCAAATTCACCAGTAAGTAATTCCGGGCAGTATCTACAAAAATTAAAGATTTTGTCAAAAAGGAATAATTGTGTCCAAAAATAAGGGATAAATAAAGATGGCTTTACCCAATTATTCCCAATTCAAAATCCCCAATTAGGTATGACTTATTGCCTGAGAATAGCTGACTTACCGGAAAATGAACGCCCCCGTGAAAGGTTAATGACTCACGGACCGAAGATTTTAGCCACAGCGGAATTAATCGCTATTTTGCTGGGTACTGGTCAAGGACCTGGTAAACTCTCAGCAGTTGGTTTAGGGCAATATATATTACAAGAATTGAGTAAAGGTCAGTGTGACCCCTTAGCCGCTTTACGAAATGTCTCCCCGGCTGAGTTAATGGAAATTCCCGGTGTGGGACCAGCGAAAGCGACAACTATTTTGGCTGCAATTGAATTGGGTAAACGGACTTTTTTATCTCGTCCTTCCGACGGGACAGTAATTGATAGTCCCATTGCTGCGGCTGCGGTGCTGAGTCAAGACTTGATGTGGCAAAATCAAGAAAGATTTGCCGTGTTGTTATTGGATGTAAAAAATAAGTTATTAGGCACAAAAGTAATTACAATTGGAACGGCAACGGAAACATTAGCCTCCCCTCGTGACATTTTTCGAGAAGTTATTCGTCAAGGTGCTACAAGGGTAATAGTTGCCCACAATCACCCCTCTGGGAGTTTAGAACCCAGTGAAGCAGATATAGAATTGACTCGTCAATTATTAGCCGGGGCAGAAATTTTAGCCGTTCCCATTTTAGATCATTTAATCTTAGGTAATGGCACTCATCAGAGTTTAAGAGAAATTACAACTTTATGGGATGATTGTCCTCAAGTTGATTGATATTTCTACCTTTTTTGTTCGACCTGTTCTAGTTCCTTCTCTGTGCGTGCATTGGGGTTTTTAGGACGCTTAATAGTAGGAAATAAGTTAATAGCAAAATTATTCAAAGCTATCCGGGTTTGAGTGCTGGATTTCCCTAACTCACCGGGTAAAACCTTATCTCCCAAGGTTATAAAGAGAATAAAACCAATGATAAAAAAGGGTGCATATCGTTTCATTTTCAATTCCTCGCCAATTAGAGATTGCAATTGATAACTATCCTTATAGAATGCCCAAATTATCATCAAAACAATAACTCACAAATAATATTTTTTTGAATATAATCTTCAAATAACATTATATAACAAAATTTTTTAACCGTTAATTTCTACTATTGAGCCAAATATCTGCAATTAATGGAGTATAATCTTGAAAATCGAGATATATTATTAAACATGGATTTTATCACCATTTTAGGATTAGTGGCAGGTGCATTAACTACTATTGCCTTTTTACCACAAATGCTCCAAATATGGCGCACAAAATCAGCGAAAGATGTCTCCTATGTGATGCTGATTGTCTTTATGAGTGGTTTATTTCTGTGGTTAGTCTATGGGATTATTCTCGGTGCTTTGCCCGTTATCATCGCCAACGCGGTGACATTATGTTTTAACTTGATTATTCTATGGCTTAAAATTAAATATAGATAACTCTACTAAAAAAGCTGTGACATCATCTGTATTTGACTGTGAACGCCTTCTATTTACCCCTGCAACCCCCAATCAGGATGCTATTCCCGTAATTTTCGCCTTTCCCAATGAGTACACTGTGGGGATAACTAGTCTGGGTTATCAGGTGGTATGGGCGACTTTGGCTATGCGTGAGGATTTGCAGGTAAGTCGCTTATTTACTGATATTCGAGAACAACTTCCCAGACATTCAGAATTATTAGGTTTTTCTATGTCTTGGGAATTAGACTATGTGAATATTTTTAATCTTTTGGAATCTTTAGAAATTCCCATTCGGGCTAATTCTCGCAATCAAAATCATCCTTTAATTTTTGGTGGTGGTCCAGTTCTTACAGCCAACCCTGAACCTTATGCGGAATTTTTTGATGTGATTTTATTAGGAGATGGTGAAAATCTGCTTGGTGATTTTATAGATACTTATAAAAAAGTCAGAAATGCTGATAGAGAAACTCAATTAAAAACTTTAGCCCAAGTTCCGGGAATTTATATTCCTAGTTTATATGTAATAGAATATATCACACCAGATGGGGAAATAAAATCAATCAATCCGATTTCGGCGGAAATTCCCCCCATTATCCAAAAGCAAACTTATCGAGGCAATACTCTTTCTGCTTCTACTGTTGTCACAGAAAAAGCCGCTTGGGAAAATATTTATATGGTGGAAGTGGTGCGGAGTTGTCCCGAAATGTGCCGCTTTTGTTTAGCTAGTTATTTAACTTTGCCTTTTAGAACTGCGAGTTTAGAAAATTCTTTAATTCCCGGAATTGAACGAGGTTTAAAAGTTACAAATCGTTTGGGTTTATTGGGGGCTTCTGTTACTCAACATCCAGAATTTACAGAATTATTAGATTATATTAGTCAACCAAAATATGATGATGTACGGTTGAGTGTGGCTTCTGTGAGAACCAATACAGTTACAGTTAAATTAGCCGAAACTTTGGCGAAACGAGATACAAGATCATTGACAATTGCGGTGGAAAGTGGTTCGGAAAAAGTGCGGAAAATTGTCAATAAAAAATTACATAATGATGAAATTATCCAAGCAGCTATCAACGCAAAAGCTGGTGGTTTATCGAGTTTAAAACTCTATGGAATGGTGGGAATTCCTGGGGAAGAAGCGGAAGATGTGGACGCAACTGTAAAAATGATGGAAGGTGTAAGAAAAGCTGCGCCTGGTTTGCGGTTAACACTAGGATGCAGTACCTTTGTACCTAAGTCACACACACCATTTCAATGGTTTGGGGTTAATAAGCAAGCAGAAAAGCGGTTGCACTTGTTACAAAAATATCTCAAACCCCAAGGGATGGAGTTTCGACCAGAAAGCTATAATTGGTCAATTATACAGGCTTTGTTGTCCAGAGGCGATCGCCGACTTTCTCCATTATTAGAATTAACCCGTGATTTTGGCGACTCCTTGGGAAGTTACAAACGCGCTTTTAAACAATTAAAAGGGAAAGTTCCCGACTTAGATTTTTATGTCCATAGCAATTGGTCAACTGAGCAAATTTTACCCTGGAATCACTTACAAGGACCATTACCACAGTCTACACTGATTAAACATTTAGCAGAAGCTACTAACTTAGAATTAAATCATAAATAATGCACACAGATACAATATTCTACCAAATCTTCCTCACCTTCCATACTCTATTATTTGAACTATTGGGACAACCCACAGAAAATGCGGAAGGTTATCAATTTACTTCTGTAGAAGTCAAAGAAAAAGCCTTTCGATTTGATGGGATATTCATGCCAGATAGTGAAGAAAAACCGATCTATTTTGTTGAAGTCCAATTTCAAAACAAACCAGAGTTTTACTGGGAATTAATCACAGAGATAAATATTTATCTCAATCAATATAAACCAGAACAAGACTGGCGAGCCGTAGCTTTATTTGCTAAACGGAGTTTAGATGTAGAAAAATTAACTAATTATCAACAAGAATTAGTTAATAGTGGTCGAATCAAACGAATTTATTTAGATGAAATACCATCAGGGTCAATAGGGATGGGATTAATTGAATTAATTGTCAGTAAAGAAAACCAATCACAGGAATTGGTAAAAAACTTGATGACAAGAACAAAGACAGAAGTTAGCAATGATAGCGAAAGACAAGGTATTATAGAATTACTGGAAAGTGTTTTGATGTCAAAGTTTTCACAATTAAGCCGTCAGGAGATAGAAGCAATGTTTTTAGTGAGTGATATTAAGCAAACAAGGGTATATCAAGAGGCTAAACAGGAGGGTGAACAGGAAGGAAGACAAAAAGGAAGACAAGAGGGAAGACAAGAAGGAAGACAAGAAGGTGAGAAAAACTTACTATTACGTCTGTTGTCTAAAAGATTTGGAAAATTGGGAGATGCGTATATCAAAAGCATCAATAGCTTGACAATAGCACAGCTAGAAGACTTGGGAGAAGCATTATTAGATTTTGGGGAAATTAACGACTTAGAACAATGGCTCAAATCTCACAGATCATCATAGATAATGCACACAGATACAATATTCTACCAAATCTTCCTGACATTCCATACGCTATTATTTGAACTATTGGGACAACCTAAAGAAAATGCGGCAGGTTATCAATTTACTTCTGTAGAAGTTAAAGAAAAAGCCTTTCGATTTGATGGGATATTCATGCCAGATAGTGAGGAAAAACCCATCTATTTTGTTGAAGTCCAATTTCAAAACAAACCAGAGTTTTATTGGGAATTAATTACAGAGATAAATATTTATCTCAATCAATATAAACCCGAACAAGATTGGCAAGCAGTAGCTTTATTTGCTAAACGGAGTTTAGATGTAGAAAAATTAACTAATTATCAAC